>JBFGYN010000001.1:0-43755 GCA_041587415.1 Candidatus Competibacterales bacterium
CCGAAGTGTCCGTATCCGTCAAAGTACATGTACCGGTCACGAAACGCGGTGATGCTCTGCCCCAGCCTCTGACCGCTATCAATGGCCAGGAACTGACCAAAGAGGTTGTCGTACCCGTTGCTCGCGGGAGTGCCGGTCAAGCCGACTCGACGGCGAAAGTAGGGCAGCAGCTTACGTAACGCCCGGTGTCGCTTCGTTGTATGGTGTTTGAGCCGTGACACCTCGTCGTACACTACCATTGACGAGAACGGCATGTACTTGCCCCGCTTCAGGTACAACCCTTGCATTTGCTCAGACAGCCACCGCAAGTTCTCATAGTTGATCAGGTACACGTCCGCCGGCACCCGGAACGCACGGTGCCGTTGAGTAGGCGTGCCGTGGATCAGACTGAACCGAAGATCTTGCAAGTGCCCCCATCGTTTCGCTTCCTGTCGCCACACTGTTTGACAGACACGCAGCGGTGCGATAACCAGCATTCGACCGACTAGGGCGCGGTCTTGTAGCTCGCGAAACGCGGTCAGCGTGATAACCGTCTTACCGAGCCCCATGTCGAGCCAGAGCGCGGCGTGAGGGTGCTCAATGAGGTGGGCTATGGCCCGCTCTTGATAAGTGTGCAGACAGCTCCTGTCCCGCAGACTTGAGTTCTTCAATGATGTGTTCGGGGTCCAGGAAGGCATCGACAACCCGGCGGCCTTGCTCGATGGTATGGCAGACATAGACGTTACACCCTTGCTCGGCTAGACGATGGCACTCAGCGGCTTGTTGCTTGGTGAGCTGGTTCCCGGGTCGCTTGAACTCGATGAACAACGTCAAGCCGTCCGGGGTGATGAACAGACGATCGGGCACCGAGCGGCGAGCGGGGCTCGTGAACTTGTAAGTCAAGTAGCCCTGGGTACGTGCGTATAAACACACTGCGCGCTCGATGTCGACCTCGCGAAGTTCAGAGTCTTTCAACTTCATTTCCTGTACCTCTTGGTGATGAAGCCCTCGGCCCCGAGAGTCAAGGTCGGTGCCCACGGTGGGGCGGCGCTCATGCACTTGATCAACCGCTCTAGATCAGCCTCTGCTTGCTCGGCGAGGCTCTCTACAATGATCTCGTCGTGAACGTGGCCTACAACGTATAGCCCTTTTGTTTCTGCTTGAGCCATACCGTGCATAAGGATGTCACGAGCGATGGCTTGCACAATGTTCTCGGTGATCTTTCCACCGTGGGTCGAGATCCGCTCCCATCGCCCGGTGTACTGGCTTTTGCCCATGTAGCTGAATGCGAGCCGGTCCCACTGATTCAACGTTACCGCAGGCTGGTAGTAGCACAAGCGACGACCAGACGGCAGCTCGATGAATAGAAAATTCTCATCCCGAAAGATGCGAACACTGTAGCCTCGAAGTTCGCCGCCGGCCCGACCGTTCTCGGCGATCGTCATGCAAGCATTTGAGAGCCAGTGCCACATTTCAGGGATCTCGTAATACATTTCTCGAAACAAACTCACCGCGCGCTGGGCGAACTCTTCGCTCATCTCTACACCCATGCCCGCAGCGTAGTCCACTAGGCCTCGCGCTCCGAGCTGGTAGCCGCAGCCGAGGGTGGGCGGCTTCGCATAGGTGCGCTGTTCTTTGGTGATGGCGTTCTCGGGCTGCTCGAACAAGTAACTGGCAAAGTGAATGTACGCATCGCCCCCGGTGCGAAATATCGCGTTTAAACGTTCACAGTTCGAAACGTAGCCAAGCAGAACGGACTCGATCGACTTGAGATCGGCCACGCATAAAAGGCTTCCTGAGGGCGCGGTCACCGCGTTGCGGATACCAGACACCAGGGCTTCCATCACGTCTTCATAGAAGGCTGTCACCAGCTCCAGGCTGCCAGTGCTCAAGATCTCGGGGAGCCCCGCTAACGGAACGCTTGGCCAGGGCAGATTCTGAGGCTGAAAGATCCGACCCGCCCACCGTCCGGTACGGCTTGCGCCCCACAACTGCAACGTGCCGCGAAGTCTGTCATCTTCATTAACTGCCCGTTGAATCGCGGCCCACTTGGCCGGTGAAGTCTTCGAAGCTTGTTGTTGAAGCTGCAACACCGTGTGCGCTAGGTCATCTGGGGCACGTTCGAGTGCAGCAGCGATGGTCGCCTTCTGTAGGTTCGGCAGCTCGGGCATTCCGTTGGTGTGCAGCCAGCCCAACATCTGTGGCTGACTGTTCGGGTTGTCGAGCCCGGTTAGCTGTTGCATGACGCGGTGTAAACGGGCTTGCTCTTCTTTGTGCAGCTTTACGCAGGCGTCGACTAGCACGGTGTCCACGGGCAGCCCACGATCGTTGATCATCTGATCGAACGAGTACTCGCCCCAGTGGGTTTTAGTCAGGGGGTACCGTTTCAAGCGATCATGTATCGCGCGCTCAGCGGTTACATCGGTGCGGTTGTACTCCAGGAAAAGCTCCCAGTCTTCGGGAGCCATCTCCGGGGTCCACCGTGTGGCAGAATTGTACTTAGTCGGCTTACGGGGGCTGCAGAACTTATTAACCAGTCGCGTGCCACCTTTGATCTTCTGCTGGTCTTGCGGGAGCTCTAGCTGCTCGCCAACGTCTCGCAGGGTGCCGAAGAACCCGAGCGCGTAGGCGTGAGACATGACGCAATAGAACCGTGAGATCGGAAGCTGGAGCCCGAGCACGTGCCAGAAGATCAGTCGTTCGAACCGTGCGTTGAACGCGGCGATCTTGGCTTTCGGGTAGCGCTCTAGAAACGTGAGCAGCCCCGCTGGGTGTCTTTCTTCCTGGGTGACGGGTTCAATGCCTACCGCCCACGCAGTAAGCAGCAGCTCGCAGCTAGGGTGTCGAGCGTATCGATCCGCTCCGACCTTCTTGATGTTCAGCTTGCAGAACGTTTCGAAGTCGACGTGCACTAGGGGGGTCATGCGTCAAACCTCCTGAAAAAAGAGGGGACCGAAGTCCCCTCAAGCCCCCAACATTCTGTCGGGCTTAGCCCATCCAGTTCATCGGACCGGGGCCGGGTTTGGCGTCGCCACCGTTGCCCGTCGGTCGCCCCGGCGCAACGGAAGCCGTACCCGGTGCAGGTGTCGGTGAAACCGGTGCCGGCCCGCCTTTGACCTCGACAGCCTCGAACACTTGCGCCGCATCTTTTCGCCCGTCCAAACGGGGCAACGTGCGATCGGTGATCTGCACCGCGTTCAGGCCCCAGCTCACGCCGCGATTGGTGGTCACGTCGTAAGCGAAAGCGTTCAGGTACGCGCTCACACCCATGCCCGGGTAAACGTCCCCCGGCTGTGCTGGCAGTGTCGGCTTCTCCTGCACCACGGTAGGCTTGCTATCAGCCTTCGCTGATGCCGAGATCATGAATCTGCCCTCGAACTGTGGATCCGCGTCAGTTCCGTTCTTCCACGGCATCTGCAGATTGGCCGGAGGCTTGCCGCCCCACTTGTTCTCGATCGCAGCGGTCACTGCGCCATTGAGTACGGCCCAATCTGCCTCGGTCAGATCCTCGGGCAAAATGAACGCAGCCGAAAACTTCGGGTCTCCGCGTTCCGCAACCCGTCGAGCTTCGAAGAGGTGCGGATAGCTGATGATGCAGTTGCGGATGTACACCGCCGTCTTGCTGTTTTCCACGAAAGTCACGTAGCTCATTTCACTGTCCTCGTTTAAACGTGATGCTTCAGTCCAAGAAGCTCATGTCCGGCGCTTTCTTCTCTTCGACAGGTTCGAAGATCCGCGCCGGGTCGGTCACGACCTCCGGCCGTGAATCGGTTTCCAGTGCGATGACAGGCTTGCCGCCGTCGCGCTGGATCAACTCTTTTACCTTGTTCCAGCCCCGGGCGCTGAGTAGCGGCTTCAGTCGCTTTTCGGCCTGAGCGGGACTCAAGATCTTCTCGTCCAAGTAATCGGACTTCTTGAGCTTGCCGCCCCCGTGATCCTTGGTGCGGACGACCGAGGCAAACACTTTGCGGGCTTCCTCTTCGCTGCTCCAGGAGCGCGACGCCCGGCCCAAGACCAACTTGAACCCGGGCACCTTGGTGCCGGCTTTCATAAGCTTGTGCGCGTGCTCGTGCACCGCGTTCAGCCAGCCGCGAATCAGCGGCTCGGCTTCCAGTATGGCAGCGAGCCCCTGTGCGTCCAGCTCGTCCGGAGAGCGCGACAGAAGGCCGAAGTACCCGTCCAGGCTGCCGGGGCTCTCTGGCGTAGCCTCAGTGAGTTCCTGGGGCGGTTGATTGTGCCCCGGACCGGGTGGCGGTACACGTTCCCAAGCAGGGGTGCTGTCATTGTTAGACATAGGCTTTTCCTCGAAAATGGCTGCAGCACCTTCCAGTGCGTGCTTGCGTAGTGCAGGGCAGTTGGCTTTCGCCGGGCACCACCGACACTGTGTTTCACCGGGCACCAGGATCGGCTCAGGTGAATCGAGCGCACGGGTGGCAATGGCTTGGAGCTTGTCGCGCCAGTCCGCCATCTGCTCCGGGGTCCAAGTCATAGACCGCACGGGGTCGGCCCCTTGGTAGCGCGGTTGGATTATCTTGGTTCGGATCTCCTGAGCCTGCGCCGGTGTGCATTCTTTCAGAGCCCCGAGTGCATACAAGATTATCTGCGGATCGTCGGGCTCGACCAGCTTTCCGCTGCCGTGTTTGTAATCGGCCACCTCCAGCACCCCACCACCGATGAGGATGATGTCTGCGGTTCCGTAGCAGTGTTCTGAACGATCCGGTTTAAACGAAGCACCAGGGATCACGTCGTGCTCCAACAGCAGCCGTTTCTCACCGTACTCGATAGCGTCCCAGCTTCGAGCGACTTCATTATGGGCGATACGCAGCGCTGTCAGATCTTCAGCGTCCAGGGTCACCGGTTGCGTCAACCGGTTCTCTTCGGTGGGCTCCACCGTGAGGCTGGAGACTTTGGCAAAGTCTTTACCCCTGCTCAGCCTGTGTAACCAGTGGTTCAGCACTTCCTGGGCGGCCGTGCCCCGCTCAGCTGCGGGGCTAGACCGGTCCTCGACATCCCGTGCTAGGTGTATGCTGCCCGGGCATAGGGTCCAGCGCGGTGCTGCGCTCGGAGCGAGTAGTGCGCGCTGGCGTTCAGTCATTGGCTTGCTACCAGTGCCTTGGTGGCGTCGAGCACACCCTGGTACTGCTCGGGTTGCAGCTCCGAGAGCTTGTTGACGCCGAAGTTGGGGAACACCTCGTTCGGAACACGAGTCGGATCGGTCAGCTGGGACACCAGTCCCGCCATTGACTCGCGCAGCTGATCGATAGTCAGCTCAGGGGGCGGGGTCGTGACCTCCTGCACCGGAGGTGCGGCCTTCGCCGGCTTGGCCTTCTGGGGCTTCGCCGGCTTAGTCCCTATGTCGAGCCGCTGCTGTCCCGCATCCTCCAGAGTGGATTGACTCACGATCTCGATAATGGCCTGAGCCATCTCGCAATCGTGGGGGTTAGAGAGATCGATCGTCAGTTGCATGGTGAGCTACCTCAAGTTTTGGGGCCGTAGACTCTGACCGACGCGGCCGTGCGGCGCAACTTGTCGCTAGTGTGCGCGGTGACCAGCTGACGCGACGGGTTCAGCTTTTTCGCCACTGCTTCCCAGTCGGTGACAGCAACCAGCTTTTCGCTCGCCTCGGTGACCGTCACACGGTAGTCGTCGTCCAGCTCGATAGTGCGCGCGCCACCGGCTTTGAGAGAGTCTTTCAAGAAAGCTTCCTGTCGCTTCAGGTCGGCCAGCTGAATCTGCACGTCAAGCAGTGCGCGTGCGGTGTCGACATCGGTGGTCGGAACGGGGAAAAAGACGTTCGGTTTCATGGCTCAGTCCTCAGTGCTCAGTTCACGTTGCGAAGTATGAGGGGCATCCCTGCCCCTGTCAACACCCTTGTATCACCCTGCGTGCGCGGTCCCGTCGCAGTTCACATCCGGGCAGCGCAGCTCCGGGGCCTGCTCCAGCCACTTGCCCGTAGTGCGGAACACGAAGCCGCAAGTGTCGCACTCAGCCTTGATCATGCGCGTAGTCTGTTTCTTCTTGTTGCGAAGGTTGATCTTCGCGTGCGGATACGGGCCGAGCTTCGCGAGAATGGGCTGCACGGTTGCAGCGAAACGCTCGCCAACAGAGGTGTAACCTTTGCCGTGATACTCGTTGCCGATTGCAATGATCAGCCGTTTAAACGGGGCACGGTGGCCAACGGCGCAGCCGAGATACATGTGGCACATTTCGTGCGCCACGGTCTCGACAACTCCCATCACGTCGTCCTGCACCGGGCTCACTATCATCTCGGTGGTGCCGTCCGCGCTGGCAACCGGATCCCAGCACTCGCCGATGCGGGCACGGGCCGACCCGCCACCCGGGAAGCTGCACGCGATGCGGTGCTTGGG
Source organism: Candidatus Competibacterales bacterium (assembly GCA_041587415.1). Classification (GTDB taxonomy): domain Bacteria; phylum Pseudomonadota; class Gammaproteobacteria; order Competibacterales; family JAHEDQ01; genus JBFGYN01. The sequence goes on from JBFGYN010000001.1 coordinate 6,348, forward strand.
CAGCTTCTCGAAGACGCGCCCGTGATTGTTCTCGGGGTTCGAGAAGATGTGCTCGTGAAGCTCCCGCACCAGGGCGCTGAGCCAGGACTCGCGCGTGTCGTGCGGGAAGTATGCAAGGCGGGGAAGGTTCGCGTTCTCGTGGGTCAGAAGGTTCATGGCTCAGTCCTCAGTGCACGTTTAAACAGTGTGGAGAGATCCTACAGGGCTGATACTGTAGTGTCAACTCTTTTTGATGCACTCCGGACCGAGCCCGGACTTGATGCTCTCGGGGTGGGTCAGCTCGCGACCGCACCGGCCGCAGCGGTTCATATGGTGAACTTCGGCTTGCTCGCTAATGTCGCGATTGGCGTCGAGCATGTGAACCAGCCAGAGGAAGCCGCGCCAGCTGGGCGCGTCGCTGCCCACCTTGGATCCTTTAGTCTGATAGGCCACCAAAGTTCCGTTAGCTTTTCGCACTAGCATTCCAGCATAGGTGTAGTCGCGAGTGTTATCGGGGCCAGAGAGAACCGACACGAAAAATTTTCCGGAAATGAGACCGTTGGGGCTGGAAGCTTTGCCCGCTGTCGTCAACCGGTAGGTGTAGTGCCCGCCTGACGCCAAACTCTTCAGAGTGAACGTCGCGTTGCCTGCGGTGATGAAGCTTTTGATCTGCTCGCTATTCATGGCTCAGTCCTCGGTGCACGTGTAAACAGTTCAGAGGGGCATTATCGCCCCTCTGATACTGTCGTGTCAACCCCCGTTCGGGAGGGCCATGTGCACCTCCCGCTTGGCCCGAGTCGCTGCAACGTAAAGTAGGGCATTGGTCATGCGGCCGGCGGCGAGCTTGGCCGGGGCGAAGTACACCCGGTCAACAGTCTGCCCCTGGCAGCGGTGCACCGTCATCGCATAGTTGTAGCCAACGGGCAGGAACAAAGACTTGAAAGCGTGGTACGCCTTCCAGTTGCCGATCTCCTCGCAGTGCTCGGCAATGGCTCGCAGTCGCGCGGTGTAATCGGTGCCACCCAGCTTGGCGGTGTCGGCCTTCGACTCGGTCACCATGAACATGATCGGAACCACCAAGCCGTTGTTCAGTTTGACGATGTAGCAGGGAACCCCTTCGACCTCGCCAGTCGTCACAGACTGCACGAGGTAAGACGTGCCGCTGTAGAACCGCACGCGGTCCTCCTGAGTCGTACCGATGTCGGTTGTGGCCATCACCATCAAACGTTCATCCTCGATCACCGGCTCATGCTGGGCGCGCTCACTGCCGTAGAGTCCTGCACGGATCACTGCGTTAGCTTGCACGACATCGGTCCGGCGGAAGAACAGCATGCGCGCGTCCTCGCCCGGGCGGTCCATCAGGTCTTCGACGTAGCGCTCGATCATGTCGCTCACGCTGGCGTGAATGTGGATCCCCGTGCTGCCGGACCAGTTCTGCTCCGGAACCTGCGCCGGGGTGTTACGGGCCAGCTGCTCCAGCTGATACAGGTCAGAGTCCGCGCTGTAACGCATGGGCTGCGTTAGCTCGGCACTGACAGAGATCTTGGAAAGCACACTGTCAGTGTGCTGTCCGACCGGGGGCAGCTGCTTCAGGTCACCGACGACCAGCAACTTGCCACCATAGCTCTCTGCCGCGCGCAGCAAGCGAGCGCCGATGTCGTCGGATACCATGCTGTACTCATCCACGATGAGCAGGCGGTGAGGGCTCAATCGGGCTACCAGCATCTCGCCACTGTCCGGCCCCCAAACGTACTCGGCCTTGGAGTCGACAAACACCTTCTCCAATCGCAGAGTGCTGGCGATCGTCTTCGGTTCGATCTTGAACGCGGCCAGCTGCTGCACGAGTACCTGAGTCGCGACATAGCTGGTAGCGCAAGCGTGCACGTTGTAGCCCAGCTCGATTGCACGACGGGCTACGTCCATGACGGTGTAGGACTTGCCGTAGCCTGCGCCACCTTCGAGCTTCGCGGCTGGCGCGTCACTCTGGAGCCACTCGGCGAGCAGGTCGGAGGCTGCCTGCTGGCTCGGGTTCAGGGTGTAGTTGACCTCGGTGGCCTGCACCGCGAGCAGCTGCTGGCTGTCGATAACAGCTCGAATGGCGTCCTGGTATTGATGTACGAAGTTCACCAGCCCGGGCCATGCGTCCGCCTCGCCCGCCTTCCGCAGCATCCAGCCCAGATAGCCCGGGTCAATGTTGGTGATCGGCGTGTCGCGGTACTTGCCGAAGGGGATGGTGATGATCTCGTGGTCGATGATGCTCATGGCTCAGTCCTCAGTGCTCGTGTAAACAGTACGGGGGCATTATCGCCCCCGTGATACTGTCGTGTCAAGCGGTTTCGGTCACTCGCGCATCGGCATGGCGATCAACGTAGCCCCTTTCAGGTTCATGAAGTTGGCCACGACAGGACCGAGGCCCTTTTTGTCGGCCGTTCGGAGCTTCACCCCCGGGTGCTCCAGGTCTAGCTCTCGCGTCGTGCGGGCGAGCAGCTCGGGGTTGATGATCAGCTGGTCGAAAGCCGTCTGCAGCGTGCTGGGCTCGGGTACCACTTTCGCCCAGTCCGGGAAGTCTCGGATCGGGCTTTGCACGGGAACCTCGATAGAGAACGCGATGTCGTCGTTCCACTTCTGATAGATCAGCGTGGCCGTGGCCCCGCCTTCGTTCCAGCGCACCGTGACTGCGCCGTTTTTGTATCCTCGCTTGATCTTGTTCTTCGGGTTGAAGAACAAGGTAAACGGCTCGCCGTCATGCTCGGTCGGAAGGATCAGCATGGCGTGGCCATCGATTGCAATCAGCTTGTTGTCCTCGACGCGGATGGCGTGCATTCCGCGCGTCTCATCTCCGAGGTTGGCAAGTAGTGCGTTAAAGTGGTCGCTGGGGATTACGATATACATGGCTCAGTCCTCAGTGCTCGGTGTTGTTGAAACGCGAGAAGGATCTTGCCTGAGTGATACCAATGTGTCAAGCGGTTTCAGTCACTCGCGCATGGGGTAGGTAAAGTAGAGGGGCGTCATGCCCTCCTTAGTGATCTTGCTCGAAGCGTTCGGCCTCCATCGCAGCGCCGGCAGCCTCTTCTTTGATCTGCTCTCGCCAGTCGCGAGCCCTGCGCGTGACGTCCTGCATCGGCTCGCTGTTGAAAAGCTGCCGGCAAAGCTCGGCCGCGTCCTCTGGCGAGTAGATGCGGAGCCAGCGATAGTTCGCATCGAGAGAAAGGCCTTTCGCCTCTGCCCAGCGCTCCACCCGGCTCGGGTTGATTCCGTCGAATCCCATCTTTCTTCTCCTGGTGTGGCTGTTCGTTAAAACGCGAGAAGGATCTTGCCTGAGTGATACCAACGTGTCAAGCTTTTTCTGCGGGGGCGTGACAGGATGGGCCACCGGGTGCTAGGCTGACCCGATTGCATCACCGAGGAACGATCATGCGGAACGGACGAGCGATGGGGCCGATCCTGGCCTACTTGGAGACCGAGCCCGCCGAGTGGGTGCGCGGTGTGCTGCTGCACAAGGGAATGAGTGCGCCGGAGTTGCACCGCAGGTGCGGGCTGCCGCCGTCGACGTGCCGCAGCTTCCTCAATGGCAACCGTCGAAACCCGACAGTTGGACAGTTCCGACTGTTGCTATCCGTGGCGCTCGATGAACTGGGCGTGAAGCGGCCATAAAAAAGCCCGCCTGAGCGGCGGGCAACGGTCCAACAAGGGTCGAAAACTGCGGAGGATAGTCCGCGCATGTCGGAGTATACCGAAAATTTGTGCCAGTGGGCTCTCTGGTACGCGAGGCGCGGCTACGCCGTGATACCGATCGAGCCCAACCGCAAGACACCTTATAAAGGGTTCCGCTGGCGTGAGCAGGCGACCAGTGACTGGGAGCAGGTGCTGGAGTGGTGGACCCAGGCACCGGAGTCGAACATCGCCCTAGCCTGCGGCGAGCCTTCGGGCATTCATGTGCTCGACGTTGACCGCAAGGGGGGCGTGGACGGCTGGACGTGCGCGAGTCGCATCGTGGACCCCGAGACAACACCCTTCGCGCACACGCCCAGCGGCGGGTTCCACTTCTACTACACCTACGATCCCCAGCTCGGGAATCACAAGCTGCGCGACTTAGGGCTCGACATTCAGGGTACTGGGAGCTACGTCCTCGCGCCACCGTCGGTGGTGGACGGGAAGCCGTATGTCTGGGGCCGGGAGCTGGACTGTTTAAACGGCGCACCCGTGGCGCTCCGCGAGCTGGTGTTGCAGCGCAACAGTGGGTCTGTGTCAACTGGCGTACAGGGCTGTCCGCCAGTCCCCGAGGAGTGGGTCGAGATCGAAGAGATCCCCGAGCCCTGGATGTTGGGTATCAAGCTGGACAAGGTGCGCGAGGCCCAGGGCGAGGGCGACCGCAGTGCCGCGCTCTACAGCATCGCGCTGAGCTTGTTCAACCGGATCGACAACCCAGCCAGAGTGCTGGCCTCCCTGATGACCTGGGCACCGGAGGCAGCCGTGGACCGGCGAGGCTCGGACGCGGCCACTTGGATGTGGAAGTACGCGGTATGGCCGGCGAAGCAGCAGCACGACGCGCGGCAGGGGATGCTGCGACAGATCGTGTATGAGGGGGAGGGGGGTAATAAGCCGCCGGGTTCTTCCCCCCTTCACACCATCACGCCCGAGACTACCTGGGCTGGCCTGGGATACGACCCAGACACCTTCGAGATAATCGACGGGGAGGACAAGCTGGGGGGTAATAAGCCGCCGGGTTCTTCCCCCTCCCCTGTCCATGACCTGCGCGCTCAGCTGACGCAGCTGCAGCCTGGGGATAACGAGGAGGCTCGGGCCTTCCTGGGGCAGCTGGTGGGGCTCTCGGAGCTTGACCGCGAGGAGATGCTGCAGGGGCTGTCGTCGCAGCTGGGGCTCACGCTGCGAGTGCTCAGGAGCGAATACAAGGCGATCGAGAAGGCGCTCCGTGACGCCGAGCGCGCCACCTTCGGCGATGAGCCCGGGCGACCCTTCGACTGGGGCGAGTACATCTACCTGCAGCGGCCCGACGCGGTGTGGAGCCGCGCGGAGGGCGGGTCGATGCGCCGTGAAGCGTTCCGAGCGAGCTACGGGTCCGAGCGGTTCGATAAGGCATTCCCGGAGGACGGCAACGGGTGCATCCCGAGGCTGTTCGACATCACCTACTGGCCCGGGCAGGGCGAGCGGGTGTGGGTGGACAAGCGGGAGCGTTTAAACATCTGGACACCGGGGGAGCTGCAGCCTGCACCGGGTGACCCAGAGCCCTGGCTCGACATATTCAGGCACTCGGAGTACCCGGCCGAGGAGGTCGAGCATATGCTCGACTGGTTCGCCTACCTGCTGCAGCACCCTGACAAGAAGATCAACCACGGGCTGGTGCTCGGCGGCGCACCGGGGGTTGGCAAAGACACCTTGTTGAAGCCGATACGCGCCGCGCTCGGGGCACACAACTGCTCGAACCCGTCGGCCGACCTGTTGCTGACATCGTTCTCGGACTGGGCCATCAACAAGAAGCTGGTGATTGTTCAGGAGGTCGGTTGGGGCGGGTCGAAGGCGGCACGCGAGATTGAGCACAAGCTCAAGCCGCTACTGGCCTCGGGCGCGGGGTATCTGTCAGTGCACCCGAAGGGGCGACCGGCTTATGAGGTGCCTGACGTGGTGCAGGTAGTGATGGTGACCAACGAACGCCACCCGCTGCATATCTCACTCGGCGACAGGCGGTACTTCCTGAGCTGGGCCGAGCGGCAGCCGTACATGCAGGACCGCGTGGCGTGGGCTCGCTACTGGGAGGACATGCACCGCTGGCTCGACACCGGGGGCAACGCCATCGTGTACCACTACCTGCTGCACCGTGACGTGAGCGGGTTCCAGCCCGGAGCGCCGGCACCGGACACCGAGTGGAAGCGCGAGGTGGTGGAGGCTGGACGGCATGAGCTGACACCTATCCTCGCCGAGCGAATCGAACACCGTCAGGGGCTGTTCAGTCAAGACGTGCTGAGCTTGGAGGAAGTTCAAGCGGCGCTGCTGGGGGTGACGGTGTACTCGCGGTCAGTGAATCAACGGGACTGCGTGAGAGCGTTGCGAGAGCTGGAGGACATGGGAATCGTGGTGAAAAAGACGTTTAAGACTGAACGTACCACGAAACGCAGGTTCGTAATTCGGAACTTCGAAGAGTGGAAGAATGCCAGTCTGGAAGACTTGGAGAAATATTGCAGTTAGCTGGTCACCCCTGGTCACCTCCTGGCCACCATAGGTGACCAGGAAAATGGGGAAAAGATCAACGAGTTAACTATCCTGGCCAGGCTGGTCACCTTTTTTAGGGGTTTTCGTAAGGAGGAGATCACTTAATGTAATGTATCACTTTAATAGGTGTTTTCCAGGAGGGCTAAATAGGGAAACACCTGACCAGCCTGACCAGGATGCTGGTAAGGAGGTGAAATTCCACGGTGTATCAGCAGGTTACGAGCAAACTGCAATAATTTAGACGTGACCAGGATTACCTGACCAGGGTTCAACACGAGGTGTATGAAAATGTCAACTGGAATTGAAGAGAAGTCGGAAGATCTTATCGAGGGTACAGAGGAGTGCGTTCGCCGACTTAGAGTGTGGCGGATGCCGGGAGATCTGGCAGCCGAGCCGATTCTGCTGTGGATGCAGATCAAGGAAAACGCCGAACGTGCGATTCATGACCTTCGGCATCGAGGGCAGGATGAGACTGAGCAGGAGCAGGAGCGGGAACGTTGGGCGAGCACAACTCTCGGCGCTCCGATTGTCCACGTTCCGGCCACCGAAGATCCCCGGGTGGTGGCTGCGAGGGTCGAAGCTCTTCGAACCTTGGTGGAGTTTCGAGGGAGGCTGATGCCCGCTAGCCCGATATGGGTCGAGGTGGAAAAGGCTCTAATTCGGATTATCGAGGAGCTGTGAACGTGCCAGAGCTTAAGCGGTTCATTGCCGACCCCGTTGCTGCGCGCAGGGAAGCGCGTAAGCAGCTGCGCGAGTCGATCCAGGGGCGGCATCTGCTGCTCAGCATTGAAGACATCGTGAAGCGGCTCACGAGCGGTGTAGAGCTAACCGTGGACCCGCCCCCCGGTGTTGACCCCGACACTGTGCCGCTGAGCAACGATCGCATTTCGGCGCTCAGGGCGGCGTTGGACGCGCACTTCAAGCTGCTGAACAAGGTGCTGCCAGATCTCAAGGCTGTGGAGCTGACGGGGGCCGATGGCGGGCCGTTGCAGGTCGAAGAGCAGGAACGTTCGGCCACCGAGGTGGCGGCTCGCTTGGTGTGGCTGCTTCGCACTCAAGGCGAGACGATCGATGTCGATACCGAAGAGTCAGAACACGACTTTTTAGATTGACACTTGCGTGTCGAAGGGGGATGATGCCGTCATGGAGAAGCTGTTCAAAAAATTTGATGACTATCTGGACTGGATCCTGATAGCGGGTTGCGTGGTTATGACGTTCACTCAGCTGTATCTGGTCGGTTATGCGATGGCGCTGCTGCTGGGGGTGCGATGAGTGACGATGACGACGTGCCAGTAGATCATGCGGTTGTGATGGTGCCCGTGTTGGTGCCGTTGCGCCCGAAAGGTGATCGCTCCCCGTTTAAACTGCGGTTAGAGCGTGACGCCTTCGAGGTGTGCGAGAAGCTCGGCGTACCAGTAGCCATCTCATACCCCCCGGTGCTGCTTGAGACGCGGCGTATGCGGGCGACCCTGAAACGAGGAGGACGGTGATAATGGACGCGCAAAGACTTAGACAGTTGACCAGCGGCGTGCTTCACACAGACATGAGGCATGTGCTGCAGGATCTCGCATGGTTCACGAATCTCGGGGAGCCGATGACGCACCAGCTGCCGAATGTGCTTGATGCAGTGAAGCCATACTTGTTGCAGCAGTTAGAAGAGCTGGGAGAGAAGAGGGACTTTGTGACGCCGGACTATCGCCCGGACATCGTGGGCGAGGTGAACATTCGACCGTTGAAGACAGGCGAGGCAGCGGCGGTGCTTATGCGTTTCGGGGAGATGGAAAGCCCATTACAGAAGCATTTTACCAAGTGACCGAGCCCGGCTTGTTCGAGTGGCTGCTAGCTGCGTGGCTGTACGCCATGCTGGTCTACCTGATACTGGGAGGAGGTGAATAGTGAACGCTCGATATGATGAAGTGGGGCTAGTGCACAGTCCTAAGCGAATGGACTGGCAGACACCACCCGAGCTGTTTCATGTTTTGGACGGCGAGTTCAACTTTGGCTGGGATGCGGCAGCGACTGCAGATAGCAACGTGCTGTTGCTTCGAAAGCGGACGTGCGTGTTGGACTATCACCGCTACTTTGGCCCCGATCATTTGCTGGACCCAAAGTGTCGGGATGCTTTGACTGCTAATTGGATCTCTGGACAAGGCCCGTACTTCTTGAACCCCCCGTACGGCCGTGAGCAAATTGCGTTTATACGCAAAGCCGAAGAGGAGTCTAGATTCTGGGGTTCGACTGTCGTTTGCTTGCTTCCGGCGCGACCTGATACTATCGTATTCCACGAGGTGATCATGCCGGCTGCCGCCGAGGTGCGGTTTTTAAAAGGACGGCTCACGTTTGTCGGTGCTGACGCACCGGCCCGGTTTCCGAGCATGATTGTGGTATTCGATATAGCTCGGCGGACGGGCGGCGCTCGTGTGCGTTGCTGGGATTGGAGGAGGTAGGACTAATGGACGTAATAGAGCAATTGTGCATCAAATCCCACACCGTTTGCGACGCCGAGGGCACGACATTCAGCATTAAGCAGGGCAACCAGTACACGACCACCAAGCCCAAACGGGGCCAGAAAACCGTCACGGTATTTTCGCGCTACTGGGCACCAATGCCGAAAACCTGCTTTGTGCCCATGGAGCAAGACTAATGCCAGCACCCGGACCTGACCCGCATGCAGCAGCCCGCAAACTCAGCAAGCAACTTAGCGCGGCAATGGGCATGATTGAAAGTCTTGATGAAGACTTGCAAGCCGAGCGCAGAGCACGAGAGGCTTTAGCAGAACGGATTCAGACAAGCATTATCGACCCGATGCGTAAGCGCATCGTGGAGCTAGAGCGCGAGCGCGACGAGGCGCGAAAGATTGCTGTGCAATGGCGAGACGCATTTCGCGATGAAACACAAAGGACCAGGGGCGGACCCGGCGATTGCTATGCATCATTACCCTGGGAGCAAGACTGATGCCAGCCCCCGAATATGATCCAATGGCGCTTGCAATGGTAATCAAAAACCAAAGCAAGCGAATCAACGAACTAAATAGCGAAATTGAGCACCTTCGAAAATCTCTATTACGTCGCGAAGGCGAAATCGTAGATTTAGAAAAGCGCATCGCCGAGCTAGAAGCAGAGAACGCAGAACTCAGGAAGCGAACAACCTGCACCTTTACGGTGAGCGTACGCGAACCGTTTTCGTTACCGGAGGAAGACTGATGCCAGTTAAACGCATCGACTGTGACCACGGCCAATTGCGCCGGCAGTGCCCCATCTGCGAGCGCGACGACCGCATCGCCGAGCTAGAGGCAAGCGTTGCTGTCCAAGACACAATCATCGCCGGCCTGAAGCGAGAGCGCGACGAGCTAAAAGCGCTGGCGATGCATGAAACGGATGTTGCTCGTGCAGAAGTACAAGCACGCGCAGCGCAATTCGCACAACACAAACTAATGCGACAAACGCTACAAGCCATTGGCGAAACTGTGCTTTGCCCTGGAAATTGGCATCCGACAGAACCAGTGGCCTGTCGCGGAATGGTTGCAGCGGTGCGTGAGTTGGAACGCGAGCGCGACCAGGAGCGAGCTTGGCGCGAGGAGTTATTGAGTACAACGGTGCCGTCGCTTGAACGGCGAGTTCGTGAGCGTGACCAACGCATCACCGAGCTAGTGCGCGAACGCGACGAGGCGTGAACGATTGCAGAAGGCTTACACCGGCAATGTCACGAATGGGTACAAGCCCATTGGCTTAGAAACGGACTACGTGCGCCTAAAGAAGACGCAGTGTTACCAAAGCTGCCGTGGGAGCAAGGCTGATGTTTGACTTCTGCTACATCCTCGCAGTCGCTGCTTTTTTTCTAGGCTACCTTGCTGCGCGGCTGCTAGACTGGTGGGCGGGGGTCGATCTGCCCCCGCAGGTCATCGTTTACACGGTGGAGCACGATGAGTAAGAGCATAGTGGTGGAGAGAAGGCTGACGTTGAACGTGGACGAGCTGGTGGACGCGGTGCGGGATACCATCAACCTGCCCCTGGAGCACCAGTTCGAGCTGAGGGCTTGCGATGGGCAACAGGGGTACATGCGAGAAGTGGACACCGTTACCTTCGTGTGGCGAGAGCTGGAGGATTCGAGATGAATCAAAAGCAGTGGTGGGAGCATGGGCAGCTTGTGACGTCTATCGACCGGATGCGCGAGGAGGCCGCCGAGGTCAAGCGTAACGAGATGGAGGCGATCTGGGAAAGACTGCGGGAGTTCGAGAAGAGGCTGCTGACGCTGGAGGGGGGCGAGCCCTTCAGTGATTTAGAGGAAGATTGAGCTTCTGTGAACCCGGCTCTCGAACGTGCGGAGACGCTGGCTCGCTCTCTACAAGCGAGTGACATCGCGTCGATTCTCGATGCCACGGGACCGTGGGTGCCGTTGCCCGGTCCGCAGACTGAAGCGTTCGAGTCGAAGGCCGACATCCTCTTCTACGGTGGTGCTGCAGGCGGGGGTAAAACTGACCTGCTCCTTGGGGTCGCCCTGACTCAGCACTTGCGATCCTGTATCTGGCGGCGAGAAGCCCCGCAGCTGCAGGCCATCGTGGACCGCATGAATGATTTGACCTCGCGGGACTACTACAACGGCTCCGAGAAGATCTACAGGTTGCCCGACGGCAGGCAGATTGAGTTGGGCTCGTGTCCGCACATCGGCGACGAGAGCCGGTATCAAGGCCGGCCACACGATCTCAAGGGCTTCGATGAGATCTGCCATTTCGCGGAGTCGCAATTCCGGTTCCTGATCGGTTGGCTGCGCTCGGTGAAGCCGGGCCAGCGCAAGCGGGTGATCTGCACAGGCAACCCGCCGACCAAGCCCGAAGAGCGGTGGGTTATCAAGTTCTGGGGACCGTGGCTCGATAAAGACCACCCGAGGCCCGCGAAGTCGGGTGAGCTGCGCTGGTTCTACACTGACCCGGAGACTGGCGAGGACAAAGAGCACGAGGACGGGGTGCCGTTTAAACACTCGGCGACGGGTGAAGTTGTTATTCCCATGTCCCGGACCTTCATCCCGTCTCAGGTGGCCGACAATCCGTTTCTGGAGCGCACCGGATACAAGTCTGTCTTGCAGGGCTTACCCGAGCCCCTGCGCTCGCAGATGCTGCGAGGCGACTTCACTGCGGGGAAAGACGACCACGAGTTCCAGGTCATCCCGACGCGCTGGGTCGAGGAGGCGCAGAAACGGTGGAAGCCGCGCGAGGACAAGGGGGCCATGACGGCGGTCGGGGTCGACCCGAACCGGGGCGGGCGGGACAAGATGGTGATAGCTCGCCGGCACGGCAACTGGTTCGATGAGCTGCTGACCTTCGGCGGTGAGATGGTGCCTGACGGTCCTGCTGCCGCCGCGCTGGTCGTTCAGCACCTTCGGGGCGGGTGTCCGGTCAATGTGGACATCATCGGATACGGGTCGAGCTGCGTAGACTTTCTGTCGGGGCTGGGAATCAATGTTGTCGCTATGAATGGCGCAGCATCGACCCAGCTGACTGATAAGACAGGCCGGTTGCGGTTTTACAACCACCGGGCCATGTGGTATTGGGGGCTGCGGGAGATGCTGGATCCGGCCAACACCGAGCCTATCGCGTTGCCGCCGGACCAGGATCTGCTCATGGACTTGTGCGCGCCCCGGTACCATGTGCGGACCTCGGGGTCAGGCAACCGGCTGTCGGCGACGATACTGGTCGAGAGCAAAGAAGAGCTGCTCAAGCCGCAACGGTTAGGCCGCAGTCCGGACAGAGGAGACGCAGTTGTCTACGCATCGGCTGGAATGGAAAACTGGGGAACGTATCCCGCAGGGCAACGGGGTGCCGGCGACCCAGTGGGAGACCCGGGCCGTACCGCAGCGCAAAAACACTCGCGCGGCGGCTCCACGCGGTGGAACCAGCCGATCGACTACTCCGACATGGATAAAGGGATCATTTGATGGCAGTCACTGAGCAGGATCTGGAAGCCTTGATCGATGACGAGGAAGGCGAAGAGGAGCCGCAGCGAGGGGGACTGACCGACGACGAGATTGCTTCAATTCTGAAGCATGACATCGACACCGCGCAGAGCTATCTAGCGCAAGAATCCGCAGACGATCGAGCCGAGGCGCTCGATTACTACATGCAGCGTCCCCGTGGGGATGAGCTGGAAGGCCGCAGTCAGGTTATCAGCGCCGACGTGGCCGATGTTATCGAGTGGGTGCTCCCCGAGGTGCTGAAAGCGTTCAATGCGCCAGAGTCCACGGTGCAGTTCGACCCGGTGGATGACGGAGACGAGGAGCAGGCGAACCTCGAAACAGAAGCAGTCCATCACGTCTTTTATACGAAGAACAACGGCTTTCTGACGCTGTACACCTTTGTGAAGGACGCGCTGTTGCTTCGAAACTCGGTCGTTAAGATTTATCAGGATGAAAGCGTCAGAGTTTCACGTGAAACGCACGAGGGTTTAAACGACATCGAATTCGCGATGTTGATGGACCCGGAGGACGGGTCCACGGTGTTGCCTGTTGACTATGAGACTGAGCAGGTGATGGCCCCGGCACCGCCCGAGCTGCAGATGCAGGGTGTGCGTGAGATTCCGGCCCAGTTGCATAACGTCACCATCAAGCGGGTTAGCTCGAAAGGCCGAGCGCGTACTGAGAATCTCGCGCCGGAGAACTTTCTGTATGACCCGGGCCATAACAGTCTCAATCTGGACGATGTTCGGTTCTGCGCTCACGAGCGAACGGCGACCGAGGCCGAGCTGATCGCTGAAGGGTGGCCGCAGAAGGTAGTCAAGGATCTACCGACCTACGTGGATACCGACTGGACTGGCGAAGAGTCGGCTCGCCGACCGTCAGGCACCGATACCACGGATTACGACTTGAGCGACTTGGACAAGGCTAATCGTCCGATCCGAGTGTTTGAGTGCTACAAGAAACTGGACGTAGCTGGTGATGGATTCCCCGAGCTGTACATGGTGCATGTGGCGGGTGATGGCTCTAACTACAAGATCATTGACAAAGAGCCGGTAGACGAGCATCCGTTCGTAGCGACAACGTGCATCATCATGACGCACACCTTCGAGGGGGTGTCGTTGTATGACCGGATGAAGCAGATTCAGGACATCAAGACGTCCCTGGTTCGAAACATCCTCGACAACCTGTATTTCCAGAATAATCAACGCCACGAAGTCGTGGAAAAGATGGTCAACTTGGACGACATGTTGACCAATCGACCGGGCGGCATCGTCAGGACCAAAGCTCCGGGCATGATCAATCCGATCGTGGTCAACCCGACCGGGGCGCAGATCTACCAGTTCCTCGAATACCTGGATGTGGACCGGGGGCGCAAGACGGGGATCTCGCCTGACGACATGAGGCAGAATAATCGGCTGCCCAGTGACACAGCGCATGGCATCGAGCGGTTGATGTCGGCGAAGGAAGAGCTGGTCGGGCTGATTATCCGCGTGATTGCGGAGACGGGCATCGCGCCCCTGATGATCAAGATCCGCAACCTGCTGGTGCGTTACCAGGATTCCGAGATGCCGCTCAAGATCTCGGGCAAGTGGACGACAGTTTCACCGAGAGATTGGCAGGACTCGCGCACGACCACGGTCACTGTGGGGTTGGGCACGGGTGACCGGGCTCGGCAACTGCAGTCCGTGCGCGAGGTGATCGCTTTCCAGGCTCAAGTGGCCGCTGGTGGAGGCAAGGGCATCCTGGTCACCGACAAGAACATGTATCGAGCCTTCTGTGACCTTGTTCGGTTCAGTCAGCTGGGGCAGCCAGAGGACTATTGGCAGGATCCGGACAGTGAAGAGGCGCAGTCGTTCGTGCAGCAACAGCAACAGCTCGCACAAGGTCAGGAGGCACAAGAGACTCAGTTCGAGCAGATGATCGTGCAGATACAGGCACAGCTAGAGCGTCAGGAACAGATGCTCAGATACAATACGGATATGGCAGAGCTGGCGTTCAAGTACCGCCAGCTGGCCGAGGATACGGCTAACAAGATGACAGAGCTGGAGGTTGAAAGTCAGCAGGATGTTCCGGAGAGCCGGGTATAAACGCTTACAACACGGGGAATAACTCATGGCGAAAGATACTGATCGGTTTGATGTGCGAGTTTCGGTGGAAATTACGAAGCTCGCAGTGCGTGACGGGGTGGCAGAGTCGGTGAAGTTTGTACGCCCTACGGTAGAGTGGAACGGAATGACGCTGGAGCAGGTGGAGCTGCTTGAGGATCTTCTCGGGGAAGGCATGATGCGCCTTCGACAGAAGACCGGGGGCATGGTCGGCAAGTAGTAAGTAGCTCGTGCCGCGAGAGTACACATTCAAGGAAGACCCGGGGCCGCTGGTCATAGGCCAGCGGCTCTACGGGGCTACTATGGCCGCGCTCAAGGAAGCGGCGGCTCGGGGACAGAAAGCCCCTCTGTGGCCTGATGACGCATCGTCGGAGTCGATGGCCGATTATCAGGCCCGCCTGCAAGCACAGCGTTTAAACGAAGCCGACGAGTACATGCCGTCGAGCATCTACGCCACCATTCCTACTAATCCGCAGGAGATCTTCTCGACCTTGGTGCAGACGCTCGGCACCGGGGGCATGGCGAGCACGATTGGTGCAGGAGCCCGGGGGCTGGCTCGCAGTGGCACGATGCGGACGTTTCTGGGGCCGGAGAGCCAGCTTGCGAATGAGTCTGCACTTTCAGCTGCTAAGCAGTTTGAAGCGGTTGGGGTAGAGCCTCGAAAGATCTGGCAGCAAACGGGCTGGGGACGAGGACCGGACGGGAATTGGATCAACGAGATTCCGGACACCGGGTTTCGGCTGAAGCCGGAGATTCAGTCTTATCTGGATCAACTACAAGAGGTCGCAGACATTCGGCCTTCGCGAGATCGATTCTTGAATCCGCAGGGCGAGCTAAAAGCCCGAGAGTATCTAGATGCGGCCAAAGACTGGCGGCTGACTATGAATGAGGTTCAAGCAGCACCGCCGGCCGGCTTTCGGTGGGGCATGGATCGAGACGTAGAAGGCGAAGCGCTCAAGGGTGTTGTGCGCGATGCGTTTGAGCATCCGACGTTGTTCAAGGCGATGCCTGATTTACAGAATGTAAATATCGGGTTTGGGTTCCCTGAATCAACTGCCGAGATGCTGAAAGACAAGGCAACCCGATCTTATGGGTTCTATAACATGGGTGAAGACAAGATCGGGTTGCTGCGGAAAGTGCTGGATTCAGATCAGCAGTTTAGTTACCTCCCTAGTGCGATTCATGAGTTACAGCACGCCGCGCAGGCCCGAGGGGGGCGACAGGGGGGAGCAAACTACTCCGCCATGTCGGACGACATGACGCGCCAGCAAGCGATCGACAAGCTTAAAGCTGCACAGACTATGGGCGGCATCTCACCGCTTCAGGCGAAAGAGTTCAAGCGGCGACTCGATGAGCCAAAGGCCATGTGGAACCTGATACACAAGTTGCCGTATTCCGCGCTCAAGGCTGAGCCGGAGGCCATTATGCGGGCTCTGTTCTTGCGCCCGAGGACGGCATACG
Source organism: Candidatus Competibacterales bacterium (assembly GCA_041587415.1). Taxonomy (GTDB): domain Bacteria; phylum Pseudomonadota; class Gammaproteobacteria; order Competibacterales; family JAHEDQ01; genus JBFGYN01. The sequence continues at coordinate 22,070 of JBFGYN010000001.1, forward strand.
AGAAGTATCGAGGGGCCAAGGGAGAGCTGGAAGCCTTTAGCACGGAGCAGCGGCTCCCTATGGGTCCGGATGCCCGAGCCATGTTGCCCCCGTGGGAGATGTCGCTCTACAAGAGATATAACACTACAGACGAGTACGGCACGACGCCGCTGAAAGACATCATTTACGGCACACCTTTCGGGGATCCGTTCAAAGGACAAAAATGATGCCAGCTCGGGATTCTTTACGGTTCACGCTTACTTTAGCTGATCTTGAGCGGCACGCCGAAGAACAAAAGAAGTTGCAACAGCTGCGAGAGTCTAAGGAAGGGTACTTTGGACCGCAGGCTCTACAGTACCCGAACAGTGCCAAGCCCATTGAAAAAGGGGCCATGTATGACGTGGGTCGGGCTCTAGAACGGTTCGATGTGCCTATTGCTAGTGGAGTGGGCCGGTATCTCCGAGGCATGGCTACCGGCGAGCAGATGGGGCCGGCAGAGTACATTGGGGCAAGCCTCGATCTTCCTGTACCTATAGCCGGTGCGGTTAAGCCCGTCAGAAAAGCCGCGAGTCGGATAGCAAAGAAGGGTTTGCCCGAGTGGATGAAGACCAAGCCTTTATCCGTAGTACGGGCTACTAATCGGGCAGGGGGACATACGGTACATGCGAAGACTGGGAAGAGCCCAGCCGAGGGGTACATGGTGGGCATGTTCCCCGAAAAGTCTGAGGTGGTCGACGCTCCCCTAAAGGCGTCGCAAGTCGAGTCATTTTTGAGCCGGCATAAAGGGGTGCTGAAAACGGATAAGAACTTCCTCGGTACTTGGAAGGACATGGATACCGGGAAAGTCCACCTAGATATAGCGAGACGGTACGAAGGGGTACGCCCGGCTTTTTACGCGGCAGATGAGAAAGAGCAGCTAGCGATCTTCGACATCGGTGCGCTAGAAGAGCTGCGAAGTCCTGAACGGTGGAGAGATTGGGTGCGGGGGGAAGACTTTTCTCGTCGGTTGGAAGAGATGCTGGACCTGGGAGAAAGACACATCAAAGCGACGGGACACGAGGACGACTGGTGGAATATCTTCGGTAAAGATAACCCGTGGGAGCGAATTTACGGAACGGATACAAGAAAACAACAAGCCGGGTTTCTAGCTGCCACTGCCCCTAATTCACATTTGAAGCAGAACGTGCAAGCGGCCACCGAGTATTTGCGTCGAGCGATAAAGGGAGAGTCTATCGTTCAACCCGAGTACAGATCCCCGATTCGCGGAAACCAGATGCCTATGGAGACTAACCGGGTAGCAAATCTCGGAAAGGTCATGGCGGGTGATCTCGGATCTATGCGGGGTCGAAAAGTGATGAATGAGGCCGCTGCGATTATGGGAGACCCCAACGCTACGGTTTTCGATACACACTGGTCGAAGCTAGCTGAAAAACCCAGGCAGAATATCTATGTCGGGCCGGAGGCGAACAAGATCCCAGACCCCCGATACGAGGTGTTGGAGGATGTAGTCAAGCCTTTTGCTCGGGCTAAGGGATACACTCCGAACGAGTTCGCGGCCAAAGTTTGGACCGGAATCCGGGAGCAGCTCCGAACGGGTGAGTTGTATGGGGAGACCTACAAGAAGACCCGGGGCAGCTCCCTGGGGTACGCGCATATTCTCAAGGGGTTGATCACGCGGGAAGCTAAAGAGCGCGGAGTGACGCCGGCAGAGATCGAGAAGATGCTGTCTAAGGGGGACATTAGCTTGTTTCCAGCGATCATCACGCCGCTGCTTACAGCGGACTTGGGAGGGGCACTGACTGATGACCAAAGCACGGCACCCTAGCCTTCTGAGCGAGACTGAGATCAACCTCCGGCGCGAGGAGATCCGCATTGGGAAAGCTGCCGAGCAGCTGCTGGAGAGTGAGATCTTCAAGAAGGTGGCCGGCGAGATTAAAGAAGAAATAGTGTCGGAATTCTGGGATGCCCCCTTGCGTGATGACGATGGATTGGTGAAACTCCGACTAATGGCCAAAGCGGTTCAAGGGTTTACGGACCGATTGGCGGACAAAGCGGCGACCGGAAAGCTAGCCGAGAAGCAGCTGGACGACCACCGCGAAGCAGGGGGCTCGGTGTAGTGGCGACGCCTAAGACAGGCATGCAAGACATTGATTCGATGGTGTCCTTCTTGGATTCCATCGAAGGCGACGTGTCCAAGCTTGACGACACTGAGGCCCCCGAAGCTGAGAGCAAATCCAAAGATTCCCCGTCTTCCGAGAAGCTTCCAACCCGCAGTGAGGACTTGACCCCTCCTCCCGAGTCCACGGAGCACGACGGCGAGGATACGGAAGACGGGGATACTGAAGAGGAGGAGGAGACGACTGAAGCCAGCGCTGAGGACGCTGGCGCTGATGCTGAAACCGAGGAACTGGACGCCGCCGAATTCGCTTCATATTTCGGTCTTGGCGAAGAGGATGTCGTCGTGCAAGACGACGGCACCGTTGCTTTTCGCTACAAGGTCGGGGACGAGACCGGTGCGGCTACCCTGAAGGACTTGGTTCGAGGCTACCAGCTTGAACGCAACCTCAACCGAAAGAGCGAACAGCTCAGCGAGGAAGTGAAGCAGACTCAAACTGCTCGCACCCAATTGCTAGAGGCCATAGACGCTCAGAATGACTTATTGGAGAGCCTGAAAGAACAGGTCACCCAGAAGTATTCCGACACCGACTGGAAAGAGCTGGAATCGGAAGACCCTGGACGTGCGGCGCTGATGCGCCAGCACATGGCCGAAGAGTATCAGGGCTTGGAGTCTCGACTGGCTAAGAACCAGGAGAAGCGACAGGCGGCGATACAGCATGCGCTCCAGGAACAAGAGAAGCAGCTTGCGACTTTCTTCGAACAGGAGGAAGAGCGATTCGTGGCGAAGGTTCCCGAATGGAACGATCCCACGAAGCGCGAGGAGCTGACTCGCGAGTTCCGAGGTTATCTGACCGGGCTTGGTTTCAATGACAACGAGATGTCCGCTCTACGGGATCACCGAATCATGCTGATGGTTAGAGACGCGGTGAACTACCGCAAACTCAAGACTACGAAGTTGCCAGCAGCGGAGAAGAAGGTGGTCAGGGTGCCAAGAAGGCTGAAAGCTGGATCCAAGCCCGAACCCGAAAGAGCGAAAGTGTCCAAGCGTCGGAAAGACGCATTCACCCGCCTTCGAAAATCTGGCTCTGATAAGGATGCAGCTGCAGCGTTCCTGGCAATTGATGCCGTTTAAACTGGAACCTGCAAAATGTCTACAGCGAACTTTGATCGGTACGATCTTGCGACCGATGGCGACTCGGTGCGTGAAGATCTTCTCGACGTAATCTACAACATCGCTCCTACCCGGACCCCATTCATGACGGGCATCGGGGTCGGTTCGGCTCGGAGCGATTTTCACGAGTGGCAGACTGACGATCTGCATGCTGTCAATCCAAACAACAAGGCGATCGACGGCGCGGATGCTGGGTCTGATCAGTCTGAGAACTCGGTCCGAGTCGGCAACTACTGTCAGATCTCGACCAAGGTGATCAAGGTCTCGGGCCGTGCGGATGCCGTCAACAAGGCGGGCCGTCGGACGGAGCTTGCTTACCAGCTCACCAAAGCCACGAAGTCCATCAAGCGCGACATGGAAGCCATTCTCACGGCTAACAATGCCGCTGTGGCGGGTGGCGAGTCCACTGCTCCGGAGACCGCAGGCGCGCTTGCCTGGGTTCGGACTAACTGGGGCACGATGGCCGCTACGGGCTCGTCTGCGCCCACCATGTCCGGCGGCGCTGGGGGCTCGGGCTACCCGGACGCTGCGGCGACGGTGGCCGGCACTGATGCGGCACTGACCGAGACCAAGCTTCGCAGTCAGATTCAGGCTCAGTACACCACGGGCGGCGAGGCGGACACCATCCTGGTGGCCCCGAAGCTCAAGCAGGTGATCTCTGAGTACCTGTTCAATACCAGTGCGCGAGTGGCGACGCTCTACCGTGACGAGGCCGGAAACAGTGGGCAAGCCACTGCGACGGCGGCTGTCGACGTGTTCGTGTCGGACTTCGGAGCGTTCAAGATCGTGCCGGACCTGTTCATCGCTCATGATGGCACCAATCCGGACGACTCGATGCTGCTTCTGTTGCAGATGAACATGTGGGCCGTTTGCTACCTGCGAACGTTCCGCACGATTCAGCTGGCAACCACGGGTGATGCTCAGAACCGGGAGCTGCTCGTGGACTACTGCTTGCGGTGCAACAACGAAGCGGCCAACGCTTCGATTACGGACATCGACGCCGATAGCGCGATGGCGTAAAGCCCTGAGGCGGCGCGGGGCTCTACACTGGGTCCCGCGTTTAAACGAGGAAGAGCAATGGGGCGCAAGTTTGTCATCGACAGCCACGCCGACGGGGCTCTCCAGGACATCGCACACGTTGACGAGGACGGGTTCTACTATGAAACCGTCCAACACAACGAACAGCAGATCCTGTCTGAGAACGATCAGATCCGGAATGCCCGAGGCGGGTCCATCACCCGGGCGGATGGTGGGTTCCATCATGTGGCTCGCATTCCCATCGAGCTGTGGAACACGTGGTGCCGGAAGTATCCGGAGCTGATCCACGGTCCGAAAAAGGAGATGCAGAAACGGTTGATAGCTCTGATCAACGATCGGGACTACCACCGCGTGCGGACCTCGGAGCGAGCCTCATGAAGAAGCGACAGAAGCGCAAGGCCAAGTACCGGCAGCCGCTGCTTCCGACGAAGACGACAGCCCTAGTGGTCGTGCCGCGTCGGGGCTCGGTGCTGGTCAACACGGGGAGACGGATCTGATGCAGAGATACAACAAGCTGTGGGCGGCGATCGTCGTCGGCATCATAGGTGTGCTGGTCGAGGCTCAGCTGGTCACCCCGGAGGCGGGGCAACAGGTGTCCGAAGCGCTCATGCAGCTCTGGGAAGCTATTCGAGTTACCGCTGTCGCGGTTGCTGTGTGGGCCGTGCCCAACAAGACGACGTGAGAGCCCTGCTCATAGCTGCCGTGCTGGCTTTATTCGGGTGCACTGCAGTCCCGATGTACGTTGACCGTGCAGCAGCAGGTTACGATGCGGCGGAAGATGCGGCGCTACTTTGGCAATGCCAGGGAGGTTCCCGAGGTAGTTTAATTCGGAATTACGCATATTCTGAAGAACGGTGGGCTGCGTGGTTGGAGCTTTGTGGCTATGCAAACAGAAGAACGCTACCCAGACCCGTTGACCCAGAATTTAAATAATGTATGGAAGACAAAAAACTGGTGAACGGAAAAGCTCCGATCATCTCGATCACGTCGATTGCGGCTGCGGTGCTGATTGCGTTCGGGAGCTTGCTTTGGACGCATGTCGGGACGGTAGGAGAAAACGCAAAAATCGCGATCGATGTCGCGAGACAGCATGGACGTGAGATTCAAGCGTTGCGGGAAGCGATAGCGCAATTGCACAGAGAGATCGCGGGGCTACAAGCGCAAATCGCTTTAGGTGGTCGCTTTACGCGCGAAGACGGCGATCGTTTGGAGAACAGGATGGACCGACTCCAAAACGACGTAGATCGAGTAGAGCGGGAGTCGAGGCCAGGAACAAGATGGAAAAGCGATGCCTTCATCGAGTGAAGAAGAGGAAGTGTACGCATGGCTGATTTAGCTCCAACCATTGACCATTCATCGGTCGATGGGAACAAGACAGGCACTCTCCAGCACGACGTTAATAAGCTGGTCAGTCGTGCGGTCTTCGGTCAAATCAACGACGGTGCTTCGCGGCCAAACATCACGCGGATCATTCATGTCAGCCCGGACGATGCCGCAGGTGTTGACGGGGCTTACGCCCAGATCGATGCCGCGACTATCCCAGCTGGAGAGTGGGTGCTTGTTCAGCTAGGCCCAGGGCATTACGACGCTTCGAAGTTTGCCTTTGTAGGGCAGACCCGGGTCATTACCCGAGGCGCTGGCGAGGCAACAGTGATCGATGTTGCTGCGAACACGACAGCTGGTAGCCCTCCCAGCGATACCGGGTATCCGAACAGCCTTCGGTTCAGCGGGAACACGAAGTGTGGGTTGGAGGATATGCGAGTCGAGTTCACTGACTCGGCAGCCGGAGCTACTATCACGCAAGGGGCTATCGCTCGGCGCAACAATACCAACAGCACGGATTGTTGGTTCAAGAATGTCACGATCGTCGTGAATGAGATTGACGCAGCTCGCACGGGCGCGGGCTCGCAAGTGTATGGCATCGATCTCGTGTCCAGCACTAACGGCGACGCTTGGGGCATGCGTTTTATCAACGTCAACATCATCTCCAGCAACTCGGGGATCGTTCTGGGTGCTGGAGAGATCCATTTCGAAGGTTGCAACATCTGGGTTGGCAACACCGCGAGAACTGGCGGACCTCACATCTACGGTATCAACTGGAAGTTCAACTGTCGCTGGTATTACTGGGGCGGCAAACTGGGCACGGGTTACGGAACGCTTGATCCGAACAGCACTCGGGATGTGTACATTGTTCGGTTCGAGCCGGACGGTGCTGATGGGGTTGGCTGGATCTACAACTCGGTGTCTTTCGGCCGGAACACGGGTGCCGGAAACAAGCGAATTGTGTATGCCGTAGGGGCTACGGGTTCTACCTCTCCGTGGCTCCGCATCACCGGCAGCTATATGCAGGCTGAAGATGCGATCACTGATGTCGAGGCCATAGAGACCGATTGGGTGCCGTCCGAGGGGTCGACCGACGGCAACATTGTTCAGCTGGACAACAATATTCGGATCTCGGGTATCTTGGGCAACGCCATCGGCAATGATGGCCGAGTGGAGTTCTCCGGGGACATTTCGATCCCCAGCAGCTTCAAAGCGAACTGGTTCGCGTCAGGCTTGAGCGCGGACGCCACAGTAACGCTGCACAGTAACGAGCCGATCAGCAATGACGAGTTCGTGATCAAGAATTCGGACTCCACGTATAACGTGATTGTCCAGACTGAGCCCGCCGCGTCTGATCAGCTCGACGGCGTGGTGGACGGCAGCGTTACGATACCGCCGGGCGGCATGATCAAGATCGTGGGGCGGAAGCTCTCGGGCTCGGACATCTTGTACGAGACGATGGAGAAGAACTTCTATCGCTGGTACGAGAACATGCGAATGGGCATCGGTGGGGAAGTGATCAACGGTCAAGTGATGCCCCGTTGGCTGTTCAAGAAGCACGCAAACACCACGTCCAAGATTATCGGCATCTCTCGGCGGATCGAGTCCGGCACCAGTTTCACCTTCGACGTTCAACACGAAGGCGTGGACATTACAGGGCTTGCCGGAATCACCTGCACTACGACTGAGCAGTACACCGCTGCGACGACCCCGGTGACGGTGGCGGATGCAGAGGACGCCCAGATTGTAGACATTAGCTCGGCTACAGGAACACCAGCGGTCGCGAGCTTCGACTTGGTGGTTGAGCACACCGTGATTACCAAGGGGGCGTAAGCGATGGCAGCGAAAAACGGATTCATCGCGCGGATCGTTGGGTGGAACGACGACGGTACGGACGTTGATACTCGCCAGCTTCCGGCGTTGCACACTTTTGCTCTTTTACGCGAGTGGGAAATTGGCGCTGTTAATCAAGGGGCGGTGATTTCTGCGGTTCGTGCGGCGATGCGAAAACAGCCGTTTGATGAGGAAGGAAATCCCATTCCGGCGCCGCCGTTCGATGGGGCGATGCAAACCGAGTTTAACGCGTTTCGTCAGCTTTATCAGAACGCGACAGACAAGGAGCGATTCTTGGATCTTGCGGAACGCGTTATTTTGCTGGCGCAGCGGAAGCTTATTTACGACACGACAGCCAAGGTCGAAGCGCGGTTCACTGACATCTCGAACGGAGTCAACATCTGATGGCTGATCGGGATGTTCTACTTCGCGTTGGCACTGGCGTCTTGCCGGCAACGACCAGTACGACGCAGACGACGCTATCTATCTCAGGCTATGGGGCGACGCCCGATGGTTTGCTGTGGATCGGCACCAACGCGACGGCAGATGACACTCAGACCGAGGGCGGCTTCTGGATCAATCACGTCGATGCAGTCTATAACCAGACTTGCGGAATCTGGTCCGCTGATAACCAGGCTGCAATCTCTGACGAATGGTCGAATATCCGTAAAAGTACCGCAGCAGTATACGGCCAAGACGGTGCAACTTCGTCATGGGTTGCTAGAACGCAAACGGACACGACTGGGCCAAGTCTGGCAGATCCAGTCGCTGATGGTTGGAACTACGATCTGTATTCAGGCTCTGGTAGCTCACGATTAACGTCGTTCCTGCTATCGGGCGGGGCAGATGTTACTTCTAAGGTCACGGTTGCGCCTGTAGCTAATGCGGTCGATGGCGGGACGGCAAATCTCGCTACGACAGTAACGGACCCGGAAAATGTGCTCGGGATCATGACCTATCAGCACACAACCGCGAACGGTTATCTGCAAGACGCGATTCTCTCTATCGGAGTCATCTCATATCGAAAGACAGACAGCCGCATTCAGCAAGCGTGTATCGGCTATTACGCGGACGATAGCGTCGCGACGTCGGACGTGCGGGGTATTTGTTACTCAGGGAGGTGCGCGGTCGGGCTTGAAGGCGGTGTGATTGATCACTCGCTTGAGATCACAAGCGTTAGTGGGTCGAACATGGTATGCACGACTCGCGGCACGCCCACGACTCCCGCAAACATAAACGTGACGTGGATCTCGTTTCCCGATGACGTGCAAGTGTGGGCGGGCGTAGTGGACTCGCCCATAAGCACGGCGGCAGATTGGGAAGTCACGAGCGTAGGCTTCCGGCCCGGATTCGCGATTGTCGGTTCTTCGCTAGTTGAGTCGACCAATTCGCTTATCGCGGGCGAAGGTCACATCGGATTCGGAATGATTGACGACACAAATGTGGCGCGGTGCATCAGCATCTCAAATAAAGACGCAGAATCGACAACCAATGCGGCGGTCATTACAGATTCTGCGCTGGTGCATCAATATGAGGCGGGCGCATCTTCGTTCACCGAGCGCTATCACCTAGACGCGCCATCTACGTCTCCGTTCACGGCGACCGGCATCAAGTTCCCGAACGCGGACATCTTGGCGGCTGATGGCACGGCGCGGAAGTGGCTGCTGGCGTGCGTGCAGAAACCGAACACTTACAACTACGTCTTTGGGATGTAAGCGATGGCGTTTAAGGGGACACGAGCACAAGCGCTGCACGGTTGGACGACAGCCGATAATGCTGCGTTTGACTTCCCCAACGCTGATTGGGTGTTGAGTTTTTGGGCCAAGATAGAGTCCGGTGAGAACACGGGGGGCGATCAGCAAGCGCAATACGTCCTGTCGCTAGGAGACTATTCGGGCTCCGCCAACGCTATGAATGTGTTGGTGTACCCCACCGATCATGCGAACGCGGATGCTCGGGACCGGTGGGAGGTGACTTGGGACGGCTCGGCGGGATTCATCTATCCGACGGCACAAACAGGTCAGGATGACGGCATTTGGCGTTTATACGTCCTTCAGTACAACAGTACCGCGCAAGAAATGACGTTTAGGGTGTGCCCCCTGAACGGTTCCGCGACTACGCTACAAACAAAGTCTTCGGTCAGTGATGGATCGCTCTCACCTACCGTCTCCCCCGCTATTGCCAAACGGTGGGACGATAACATTCGAAACTGCGGCTTTTCGCTTGCCGAGTTCTCGCTTGCGCTGGGCACGTTATCTGATGTCCAGGTTGAAGACTTGGCCTCGGGCAAGGCCATCACTGAATACTTCACCGGGGCGAATCTCAGCTGGTACTCCGAGTTCCGGACTGTAGGGGCTTCAGGAGACTACACCGACGACGAAGCCGGCTTCACCTGGACTCGCAACGGCACGATCACCGAGATTACTCACCCGTGGACAGTGGGCACGGTGGTACAGGCCAAGACCGCAACGGTTTCGGTCGCCGCCCAGAAAGCGACGGTGCAGTATGTCGAAGGGGTTCTTTGGTACGCGAACGACACACTGACCTACGCCAACGATCTCGGGTTCTACGCTAACGATCTCTATCTGCCCGGGACCACGGTTCTAGCTAAGACCGCATCGATCTCGATTGCGGCTCAGCAAGCGAACGTTGTTGCAGGTGCCAGTCTCGCGTTTACCGCCGATGAGCGGGAAGGCGAGAATATCAACGTCGCTGCTAGCACGATTACAGCTCCCAGCACCACGACGCCCACGGTGCGAATGGTTCCGTACTTAACCAGTACCAGCGGTGGCGCGGGGAACCGGTTCTGGTTCTTCATGAAGAGCTATACCGGGGCCGCTGGCAAGACTCCGACATTCGAGGTTAGCAATAAGCAGGGTGGGGTTACTGCGTTCTATGACGGGACGTGGGGCAGCCTCAACATGGTTTACAGCCAAGACGGCAAAGCCCTGAGTGACCCGACCAAGACGTGGGAGTATTTCGATAACCGGTCCGAAGTTCCGGAATCCGGAGCAGAAGTTCTCACGTGTTCCAATAACACCGCGTTCACTGGCGACGAGGTGTACGTTGCCTATGCTCGCCCGGTGCAGTGGAGCTTGCTGGACTCTCACCTGAGCGGCGCGTGGACGGCTTCCGGGTATGTCCAGGAACTGGCCAGCTCAATTGCCCACGGTGGTGAAACCCACCAGATCGGAACGGTAGCATCGGTTGCGGATATAAACGGGCGAACGCTGCCGGAGCAGAAGCAGCGCGCTTTCGAGTTCAGTGACTGGGCGAACAATCCGGACAGTGGGCAGCCTAAGCTCAAGATGCTGTTCATCTCGGGCATGCACTCGCCCGAAGACATGGGCACTGAGACCTGGGCCAAAGCGCTCACGTTGCTCACGACGGCGGACTCCGGAGGAACTGCTGACCAGCAAGCCTATGCCCGGGTGCTGAAGAACTACCGTCTCTGGTGCTCGGCCTGGGTGACTCCGGGCCGATACTATCACCACGATCGAGGCTTGGTGCTGGTAGGTGGAGATCCCGACCCGAATCGTGCGTGGGACGACACGGGGTTGTCGTTCGTAAACACGATCCGAACAGCCTTCGAATCGGACTACGGCAGCGCGGTAGACGTAGGAGTCGACTGCCACACCCAGGGTACGCCGGACAACGCGGTTTATATTCAGGACGCCGCTTTTACGCAGACCGCCGAATCGGTTCAGTATCGCACATACGTTCTCAACCGCATCACCGGAAGTGCAGCAACCAGTAACTGGATCGGCTCCACTCAGGAGCATTCGGCCACGGCTTACGGGGCACGAGTGTCGGTCACCTTCGAGCAGGGTGAGCAGGTCGGGGAACAGGCTGAGTCGGTTGTCGAGGCTGACGCTCGGGCGTTGCTGCTGGCTCTGGATGACATCTACGCACTGCTGGCCGGAACCACGGTGCAGGCCAAGACGGCCACCATTGCGATTGCGGCGCAGAAGGCTAACGTCTTAGCTCCGGGATCGGCGGTCGCGGCCAAGACTGCCAGCATTCAGATCGCGGCGCAGAAGGCGACCGTGGTCTCGGGCACCTTGGTGCAGGCGAAGACCGCAGCGGTCACCTTGGCCGCGCAGAAGACGACCGTAACGGGTGCCGCTGCCACGCAAGTCTTCGCCAAAACCGCTGTGATTCAGATATTCGGACGGAAGGCGACGGTGAATTACAATGTCACGGTCTGGACTGAGCGGGATCCGGTGACAGGGGATTGGACAGAGATAGAGGCAGCTTAGGAGCAGACTCATGGCAAAGGGCGATCTGGTAGTTTTTGAGCAGTTCCTGGAGGACGAGGCCCGCAAGGTGCATAACCTCCAGACTGACGTGATCAAGGTGGCGCTTATCAAGAGCGCAGCCAACGGGGGCTACGATCCCGTGGGCAACGAGGCCGATCCTCGATGGGCTGCGGGCGGCACACCGAACCTCGCGGCTTCGGAGGTGACGCCGGCCGGTGGGAACTACACCGCTGGAGGTGTCGACATCGCGGCGACGGCAGTCGAAACCGGGGGCACTATGACCTTTGATGGAGTCACCGAACCGAGCTGGGCTGCAAACGCGAGTAACCCGAGCGATTTGGCTCGCTGGGCTATCGGGTACAACGACACCGCTGCTAATAAAAACGCCGTCTTTTGGGTGGACCTCGGTGGCGACGTGGACATGCGCGCAGGCCCGCTCGACATTCAGTGGGGCGCGGGCGGCATCTTTCAGAAGACCGAGACGCCGGGGGTGTAAGTGGTCGAGCTTACTTGGTCGGATCTCATGGCCATGACGCAAACCGTCTTCGGCGAGGCTCGGGGAGAGTCTCCGAAGGGCAAGGTTGCGGTGGCCTGCGTGATCTTGAACCGGGCGCGTAAAGGCGGCTGGTGGGGATCCACTCCGGCCGATGTTTGCTACAAGCGGTATCAGTTCAGTTGTTGGAACCTGGGCGACCCGAACCGAGAACGGATCCAGGTGGAAGCGGCCAACTCCGAGAAAATGCTGTCCTGCATGAACGCGGTGCTAGCGGCTTCTAAGGTGTCGGGGACTGAGAACGATCCGTCCAAAGGGGCGTGTCACTACCACGCGGCGAGCATTCCCCCTCCGCGTTGGGCTAAGGGGAAAAAGCCGGACGTGGTGATCGGCGGTCACCTGTTCTATCGAGGGCTGTCATGAGTAACCCGATCACCACTTACACCGAGCTGAAGGCTGCAGTCAAAGACTGGATCAACCGGGAGGATCAGGATTCGGTCATTCCGCAGTACATTTTCATGGCCGAAGTCAGACTGAATCGGAAGCTTCGCATCTTTGCAATGGAAACGGTTCAGTTCATTACCGCCACCGCTGGCGACAAGTGGCTGCCCTACCCGTCCGGGTACAAGGGCTTTCGGTGGCTGCGTCGGGATAACAGCACCGAGGCCGGAGGGCTGACCTTCGTTACTCCCGACAAACTCAACAGGAACTCCCGGTACTTCGCCCAGGGCGACCCCGAGGTGTATTGCTTGCACGGTAACCGGATCCAGCTAGGGCCGATTCCGAACGCAGACATGACAATGGAAGCCGGAGTGTTCGAAAACGTTCCGTACCTGAGCGACGAGAACCCTACTAACTGGTGGCTTGAGAATGCGCCGGATGCTCTGTTGTACGGGGCGCTACGGCACTCGTCCCCGTACCTGAAGAACGATGCCCGGGCGGCCACGTGGGATGCGGGCTACGAGATTGCGCTCTCGGACATCGAGGACGCGGATCAACACTATCGCTATCCGGCGGGTGCGCTGGCGATGCGGAGAGTTTAAACATGACCATTGAATCGCCAGTCAACTACATCACTGACCTGGATCAGACGTATCCGGCGGATGGTGATTTTATTCCGGAGGGCGATAACCATATTCGGAACGTCAAGAAAGCTGTCAAGCAGACTTTGCCGAACGCTAACGCCCCGATCAATGCCACTCCAACCGAACTGAATAGCTTGGTGGGTCGGCAGAGCTTTATGCACGACTTCTTGCAGGCTGCCACGAAGTCGATAGCCCGAACAGCACTGAACATCGAAACCACGATCCGAGGCTCGGTGTCGCGACTGTTCACCGCGACTCAGATCCCGAGCTATAGAACTCACCTTGTCAGTACGCAAACGGTGGCAGTGTCCTGGGATGCCTCGCTGTATCAGACCATCTTTCTGACCATTGATACCGCCGCAGATCCAGTTATTACTTGGAGCGGTGTGCAAAAGGGGGCCTTCTACACGTTGCACATTGTCAACACGGTGATTGGCCGAACAGTGTCACATACCGGGGTCACCGTGGTCGACGGGGATAATGCGATTGCGCTCGATAACACCGCTGCTCGAAACGTCATGAGTTTCTTTGCAGAGAGTGCCACGGTGCTGAGGAAGCTGGGGCAAGAGAACTACTCGTAATGTTCACGGCACCCATCTATCCGCTGGTCGGAGTGTTCACGCTCAAGCTGCTCAATGACGAGCAGGATGCGAACATGAAGACGCTGATGGACAACGCGGGGATCGACACCTCGCGCAAAGCGGTGTTTGTGCTTGACGGCAACGGGTTTCGGTTCCTCGCGACTGACGTAGCGAACTATGCCATTCGCACTGGCACCGGGTGGCACCCTGACGCGACCTTGCGGTGGAAGAACATCGCAGCGTATGGGGACGGCGGCGCTGGTGGGCGAGGAGCAAACAGTCAAGACGCTTTTTCCCAGGAACCCGCGACTGCGGGCTCCCCAGGCGGTCCGGCAGGACTGCTTGAACGGGGCACTGTCTTCGAGTCCGGGGTCGCGTTCTACGGTGGAGGTGGCGGCGGGGGCGGTGGCGCGGAAAAGGCCGACGCTTCTGGGAGTCCGGGCGGGGGTGGTGGAGGTGGCCGGACTGCGATTACCCCTTCTGCAGGAGGGGCCGACGGAGTAGGCCCCCCGGGCAATGCTGGTAACGGTCAGGCCGGATCATTCAGTGGCCCGGGAGCGGGAGGGACTATATCCGCTGGTGACGGAGGCCCCGGTGGCGCTGGTGGCGACTGGGGGCAGCAAGGCATTCAGGGTGGCGCTAGCCCGGTGAGCGGCCCCCTGGGGGCACTAGGTGGGGCTCCGGGCAATTCTCTGGTGGGGACTTCGTTCATCGTTTCCGGCACTGCGTCATACTCGGGGCCGACTTCACCGTAGGGGGCTGACATGGCAAAGACTCGGGAACAGTTGATCGAGAAGGCGGCGACTAAGCTGATGCAGCGACAGAGTTCGCAGATCCGGACCGATCAGATCCTGGCTGCGTTCAATGCGTTGAGTCGGGGAGAACAGCAGCAGTTCATAACTGCCGTCGCCACCGGGGATCCGACTGAAGTGGGCTCGAAGTTCATGCAGATGCTGCTTCGATACCTGAAAGAAGACGCGAAAAGACGAGCAGAAGACTTTTTTAATCGTGAGACGATCAAGATCGATGATCTGATTGCGTTAGGTGTGCTGGACTGATGCCGAGAGAGCCCTACAACCCGCCGCTGTACCCCGTCCTGAACCTGGGCGAAGTGGGGCTCGTAAAGGATCTGATCCCGTTCGAGCTTCCCGCTAATGCGTGGAACGATCTAAAGAACATCCGGATGACCAATGACGGGGTGGAGAGCTTCCTCGGTGAAGAGCTTGCCATCACTCCAGCCATCGTGCCGCGTGGGTTCTTCCCGGTCACCTTGGGGCTGACGCATTACTGGGTTTATGTGGGGAACACCGCCGCGCGGGTGTACGACGGTGGCTCTAACACGGACATCTCGCCAACACCGGCCTTCACCGGGACCGATAGCGATCTGTGGGTCGGCACGGTGTTGAATGACAATCTGGTGATCACCAACGGGGTCGACGAGCCCCATTACTGGAACATGTCACCTGCGAGCCCCCTAGCCAAGCTGCCCGGCTGGCCGGCAGGAGGGATCTGTCAATTCATCGTCGCGTTTAAACACTTCTTGATCGCGCTGAATGTTCAGCTGGCAGGCTCGAACAACTTCAACATGGTGAAGTGGAGTCACGAAGCGGTGTCGGGAATGCCGACCAGCTGGGACGAAACAGATCCAACCCTCGATGCGGGCGAAAACCTCATCGGCGAGGAGACGGCACGATTGATCGGTGCCCAAGATCTTCGAGATACGCTGTACGTTTTTTCTGAGGGCAGCATGTACGGTATGTCCTTAGTCGCAGGGTCGGACATCTTTCGGTTCTTTGAGGTTTCACAGAACACCGGGCTGGTGGCGCGGCGAGCGGTGACCACGTTCGAGGGGCAGCAAGGCCCGGTGATGGCTTTCCTGTCCAACGGTGATCTGGTCTACAGCGACGGGCAGCAGCTGGTAAGCATGGTGCACCATCGGATCCGAGATTGGCTGTTCAAGAACATCGATCAGGACAACTATGTGTCTTCGGTGTTGCTGAACAATCGGCCGAAGAAAGAACTGTGGCTCGGGTTCCCGATCAATGGCGAGAGCACGTTGACTCACGCACTTGTGTGCGACTACGACAGTCCGACGCTCCCGTGGTCGGTTCGAGAGCTGCCAGCGAACACTCGGGATCTGGCTCGGGGAGTAGACCTCGATACGTCACCTTTGACCTGGGCGAACCTCAACATTCCGTGGAGTTCAGCTTCCGATCGAAAGTGGGGAGATTCGAGCTTCAACGCGACCCAGGACTCGGTGTTGATTGCCACCGACACCGCTGTTTACAAGGCCGACGTGGGGAACCTCTTCGAAGGTGCGACTAAAGAAGCCGTAGCCGAGCGTACCTCGATGAACCTGAGCCCCGACAATCAGGTGGTCGAGGTAACGGGGGTCCGGCTCTCGGCCAACGGGCAGCCGTTCGAGGTGACCGTGGGCACGCACATGGAACCTGGAGCCCCGGTGCAGTGGGGCACGACGCGCACGTTTACACCGGGGCAGGACTACCGGATCGATGCTCGGTCTACAGGGCGACTCGCGGCGCTACGACTGCGTAGCCTGGACGACAGCTACTGGCGGGTGAAGTCAGTGGCCTTCGAGTATTGGCCGCTGGGGGACCGATGAGCCACGACTACAAGCCGGAGACGGTGCCTTTCGAGTACAGCCCGGAGTTCTTCGCCCGGGAGCTGGAGCGCATATCGCAAGCGCTGGCGCTAGTTCATAATCTGGACAACGCGACTCTTCCAGCGCGTCCCAGGCTCGGCATGGTGCGGTACTTTGACGGGGCCAGAGGCGATCCTGGAGCGGGAGAAGGGTTGTACGTTTACAAGTCCACCGGGTGGGCTAAGGCGGTATAGAGATGGGCTTTCTGAGCGGATTACTGGGCGGGGGCAAGACCTCGACATCCTTCTCCAAC
This sequence comes from Candidatus Competibacterales bacterium, assembly GCA_041587415.1. Classification (GTDB taxonomy): domain Bacteria; phylum Pseudomonadota; class Gammaproteobacteria; order Competibacterales; family JAHEDQ01; genus JBFGYN01. The sequence goes on from JBFGYN010000001.1 coordinate 38,865, forward strand.
AAGCAGGTTTCGACCCCCTACGGGCCGGCGCTTCCTGCTCTACAGCAGGTGGGCAACCTCGCTACCCAGGTGGCTCAGTCTCCGCTTCAGTTCCACGGGGGCTACACCCCGATGGATCCCCGGTCCCGGGAGGCGCTCGCGGCTCAGGAGACCTATGCCGGGCAGCTTGGGGATCAAGCGATCAACCCAGCGTTTAATTCCTGGATGCAAACGCTTAATCCCCAGGGGGTCGCAGACAATCCGTACATGCGGGCCGCGATGGGGGCGCTGACGGATCAGTTCACGCAAGACATGAACCTGGGCGTCTTGCCTGGGCTACGCTCGCGGGCCAGAGCCGGTGGCAACACCCGATCCACGAGGTCAGACATCTCTGAAGGCGTAGCGACCGGCCTGGGGCTTCAGGGGCTGTCTCGGGCACAGGCCGGGCTTGCGTATCAGGGGTTCGGGGATGCGCTAGGGCAGCAGCGTTTCGGGCTCGGGATGCTGCCTCAGATGCTCCAGGCTGGCCAGATGCCCCACGAGATGCTCTACGGGGTCGGGCAGGCGTATCAGGCCGAGGACGAGCGAGCCAGAGCGCTGGAGCAGGCCCGTCGCGAGTTCGCGCAGGACGAGCCGCTGACGCGCGGCACCCGGGCTCTCGGGCTCGCTGGCACCCTGGGGCAGCTTGGCGGCAAGGTGAAGGGCTCGGGCACGCAGACCACGCAGCAACCCGGTGGTGGACTCGGCAGCCTGCTGGGGCTCGGTCTCACAGCCGCGAGCTTCTTTGGCGGCGGTCCGGCGGCTCTTGGTGGGCTCTCCGGGGGGCTGGGACCGATGACTCAGGGGATCGGATACTCCCCGGTGCTCGGAGCTTACGCTCGGCCTGATCTGATGGGTGGGCCGTTCCCGGGGCAGTATACGAGGTAGGCCGGCATGGCGTTTCAAGACAGGCTTCAGGGCGCGTTCAGGAACCCGCTGTTCCATCTCGGGCTCGGGCTCATGGCTGAGCCGAATATCGGCCGGGGGGCGCAGTCCGGGGTGCAGAACTACCAGCAGTTCCTAGCCAATGATCTGAACTACCAAGCGGCTGAGTCGCAGCTGCAGCGAGCCGAGGAGGCGCGACGCCGGCTCGGGTTCTTCTCGACCCCGGAAGGTCGGCAGCAGCTGCAGCAGATGGGAGTGCCGGGCTTCTTGGCGCAGCACCTACCCGAGCAGGCTGTCGGCTTCGCGAGTCAGGCGGCAATGGAACACATGAAAGCTTCGATGGACCCGTACCAGCAGGCTGGGGATTACGGCATCCTGAACAAGATGACCGGCGAGATCCGACCGTTCGAAGGTGGGGGAATGAGTGGCAGCCTCATCGGTGCCAAGCGGTTGAAGGCTGAAGGCTACGATGCGAGCGATTACACCGGGGAGAGCTGGAACCAAGCAGCCGAGGCAATGGGGGCTGGAAATGCCGAAGCCGCGCGCACTGCCTTGATGCGGCGTCCTCCGCAGCGCGCACCGAGGCAGCCCCCGTCAGTCATGGACTCTTTTGCGTTTCAGAAAGAGGTTCGCAAGTCAATCGCCTCCAATGACGCGGTTCGCACAGCAGGAACACAAGTCTTTTCACTTATAAATGATCCTAGTGCTAGTGGTTCGGAGCAGCTCGCGGGGCTGGTGACCTTTGTCAAAGTCTTGGATCCGGATTCAGTGGCGAGAGAGGGCGAAGTTAACCTTGCTGAACAGATGGGCAGTCTTGCCGATAGGATTCAAGTTCAAATTGACCGAGTTAAGAAGGGGGCTTTGTTAGGGCCTACACATAGAAGCGGGATTTTGCAAGCCACGCAAAAGATTATGAACATCGCGGAGAGCGAGCGGGCAGCAAAGCTTAAAGATTTTGAGCGTACCGCAAAAGCAGGCGGCTTTAATCTAGGTGTAGCCCTGCCACAAGTTGCCCCTTTCCCGAAACTCAAAATTCATGGATCGGGAGAAGTTTCTGGAGGAGAAGAACTTGATTCGCTGATGAAGAAATACGGGCAATGAAATACACCGCAGATCAACTAAAAGCAGCGATCGTTAATGCGAGAGACGCCAAAGACTTTGATGCTGTAGAAAAGTTCAACAGCATTCTTTCAGTGCTCCGAGACGAACAGCAGAAACCTTCCTACGCTCAGGGTCTCGCGCAGCAAGCCGGACAAGGCATGTCGATGGGCTTCATGGATGAGGCCATTGCGAAACTGATCCCGTTTGTCTATCACACGCTGAACCCGGACGCGCCCGAAGTACCTGAAGGCGAGAAATGGCTTCTGCAGCAGCAACGTCAGCAGGCTGAGCAGTTCGCCGGAGATCATCCTTTCGCTTCGGGAGCGGCGCGCATGGGCGGTGCAGCCCTCGGCGGCGGTGCCGCAATAGGTGCGGCTGCTCGGATGGCACCGGGGGCGGCTGCGGCCGTCGGGCAGAACGTTCCTGCGTGGATGCAGAGTACCGGGGCCGGCGCTATGGGCGGCGGGCTCACGGCTGTCGGAGAGGCCGAGGACGCGAGCCTCGGAGACTTTGTTGGCGGTGCCGGGGTCGGAGCTGCCGGCGGTGCGTTTGCACATGCGTTGATCAAGCGAATCGGGCCAGCTGCTACCCGCTGGGTGTACTCCAAATTGGCTACCGCACCTCGGGATCAAACGAAGCGAGTGTTGAGCGGTGCGTTGCAAGATGCTGGAGTGACGCCGCGAGAGATTGACGACTTCGTTAGACTCTTGGGTCCGGATGGGGTGGCAGCTGATGCGCCGGCACTTCGAGGGGTAGCTCTTGCGAGTTCCGCGCTTCCAGGTGCACCACGGGATCTGATCCAGAACACTCTGAAAGAACGAGACCTACTACAGCAACAGCGAGTATGGGACACGATTCGACGGCAATTGAGAGTTTCAGGAAAGATACAGCCATCATTGCGGGCTCTCGAAGCCGCGCAAAAAGCAGCAGCTAAAGAAAACTACGATGAGGCATACCGGCACAGTATCCCACGAACTGAAGAATTGCTCGATATTCTGAAAGATAAGAAGATTGCTAAAGCTGTGCGACACGCGGAAGATCTATCTGAGCGGGGCAAAGGTTTGCAATCACTGAAGCTTGTTGCTGGAAAGACTGGGGAAGAGCAGCTAGTCGATTTTCCAGATATGGAAGGCTGGGATCTTATTCAGCGCGGCCTTCGATCTAAAGCAGAAGCAGCTTTCAAAAACGGTAGCCCTCTTAGTAATTCCCAGGCACGCGCTTACGTTAAGTTGCGGCATGAGCTGCTGACAGAACTGGATCGAGAAAACCCTGCATTCCGCATCGCGCGTCAGACTTACGCGAAAGACGAAGCCCTTAAACGGGCAATGAAAGATGGGCAAAACGTGTTGAAGGCGGACACTGAACTGCTGGAAGAATTGTGGGGGGATTACACGGCATCGGAAAGACAGGCTTTTATGCTCGGAGTAGGCAAAGAGCTGTACAGCCAGATCTTTGAGCGGCCCGAGACCTGGGACGTAACAAAGAATCGGATGTTTACTGTCCCTGAAGTCAAGAAGCGACTGGAGAAAGTTCTCGGATCATCTGCAACAAAGAGCATCATGGACGAGGCGAAACGATTAGCACACATGCGGTCCACCAAACAGCTGATCGGTTCTCGATCTCCTACGGGGGATATTGAATCAATGATGAAACGCATGGCCCGACAAGAGGACGCTTCTGTAGGTCAAGCTTTCATGGAAGGAGAACTGTCCCCTATGGGGCTTATGCGTCGAGGTGTTCGAGCGCTAAGCGAAGGACCGGATCCACGAACGGTGGAGGGTGTTGGGACGGCGCTATTCACTCAGGGCATGAGTCTAGATCGCACGCTACAGCCGGGAGCGTTAGCCAAAACCAGCAGCTTCCTCGGGGCACCGTTTATCGCTGCAGCTAACCAGAGCCCGGTAGCGGTGGGGGCGCAGACTGGCGGCTTCTTGGGGCCAGCACTTTATGATGCGCTGGGGCCGTACTTCGAGTAACACCCTTCTGCCGGCGGTACTCGTTCATCGCGGCCTTGAGCCCGTCTTGAGTCTGGCCCTTGTCGTTTAAACTCATAGCGACCAGCCGGTCCACGGTGTCTTCGGATAGCAACCGGTGCACGCGGATATTGTTGCGCTGGCCTTGTCGCACGAGTCGAGCGATCACTTGCTCATAATTCTCAAGCGACCAGTCGAGTCCGAAGAACACGAGATCGGTGCACGGCCCCTGCTGCAGATTCAAGCCATGCCCCATGCTTTGGGGGTGGCCTAGCAACAGGGGCACTTCGCCCAGGTTCCACCGCTGCTCTAAGTCGATAGTCTTAGCAGTGCTCAGGTGTGAGCCTAGTATCTCGGCCTCGGGGAACCGTTTCTGAATGCGCTCGGCATCGTGTTTAAACAGATACGCCACCAGCACCGGCTTACCGGCAGCCTCTTCGATGACCTCGGCCAGCGCGTCCAACTTCAGATCGTGAACGTGCACCCACTCCGGCGAGTCGGACTGCAGATACATCGCACCGTTGGTGAACTGGCGGCACTTCATTGACAACGCGGCAGCGTAGAAGACCTCGATATTCACGGTGTCCAGCTCCAGGAACATTTCGCGCTCTAACTGTTCGTACTTGGTCCGCAGCTCTCCGACGATGGGCACATCCACGTCATTGATCAAGATCTCCGGCAGCTCCAGGTAATCGGCACTGTCCATCTGCAGGGTGATATCTTCAATCTGATCGTGGATCTGCTGCTCGGCTCCAGGTCGGCAACGGTGACGGCCGAAGTGTCCGTATCCGTCAAAGTACATGTACCGGTCACGAAACGCGGTGATGCTCTGCCCCAGCCTCTGACCGCTATCAATGGCCAGGAACTGACCAAAGAGGTTGTCGTACCCGTTGCTCGCGGGAGTGCCGGTCAAG
>JBFGYN010000002.1:0-40908 GCA_041587415.1 Candidatus Competibacterales bacterium
GAACTGACGGGCCGATTTGGTGACGACCGAGTGCCCGACCTGATCGCCGAGGGACGGTTGCCGCACGCACTGGCTGCCCGGGACTTCGCACGCCACGTCGCGCACACCCTTGGCCGAGAACCGCTCCACGTGGGCGATCCTGGGCGGGTGGTGCAGCGCATCGCTTGGTGTACCGGTGCAGCCCAGTCACTGATCGAGCGGGTCGTCGATCGCGGAGTGGATGCCTATTTGACCGGTGAGGCCTCGGAACCGACCGTGCACGTCGCCCGGGAGTGTGGGATCGAATTCTTCGGTGCCGGTCACCACGCTACGGAGCGATTTGGCGTGCGCGCCCTGGGGGCGCACATTGCCGAGCACTTCGGAATCGAATTTACTTATCGTGACGTGCCAAACCCGGTCTAGCGTGCATCGTTATCCGGGCTGCTGCGATCACGTACTACCGAACGGATTGCTGTGCGATCATGCGGACTCTTTGCGAAACCGATTTCCGTCAATTTGGCGGATCATAGATCGCGGCGGAGGCGGGGCGCTGCGGGCTAAAATCTCGACATTTCGAAATCGAAGCACGCCTGGGCGGTATACTTCGATTCTGGAATCCCGCATCGGTGTGGCATTGTCAACCTTGACCTCGTTGCGGTCGATGGCCAGAATCGCCGGGTTTGGGCTGTCCGTTTTGCTCTGCGCCGTTGGCGCCGCCGTCCGGCGGAATGCCAACTGCGGGGGCCGGATGCCTCAGCCGAAAACGTATAAGCGGAGCACTGGGGACGGGAGAGCTTGATGAGCACAACGGCAGATAACGTGGATCCTGGCAGGCGCCGGTTCCTGACCGCTGCGGCGACCGTCGTCGGCGGCGTGGGAACCGCCTTCGTTGCCGCGCCATTTCTCATTTCGTGGGCACCCAGTGAGCGCGCGCAAGCCGCAGGTGCCCCGGTCGACATCGATGTCAGCAAACTCGAACCGGGCCAGCGGGTCACCGTCGAGTGGCGCGGTAAGCCAGTGTGGGTGATCCGGCGAACACAAGAGCAGCTCGATGCCCTCGCAACACTCAGCGACCAGCTGCGCGACCCAAAGTCCGAGGTGGCCGATCAGCAGCCGGAGTACGCCCAGAACGAATACCGCTCCGTGAAGCCGGAATACATGATCATGATCGGGATCTGCACGCACTTGGGGTGCTCGCCCACATTTCGGCCCGAAGTCGCGCCGGCGGATCTCGGACCCGAGTGGAAGGGAGGTTTTTTCTGCCCCTGCCACGGTGCGAAGTTCGATTTGGCGGGACGAGTATTTCTCTCGGTTCCGGCTCCGAGCAACTTGCCCGTGCCACCCCACCACTACGTGAGTGACACGCAAATCTTGGTTGGCGTAGATCCGGAGACCGCGTAAATGGCCAATACACAAGGAACCACCGGGCTCATCGGCTGGATTGACGATCGCTTTCCGCTGACCAAGATGTGGCGGGAACACATGGGGGAGTACTACGCACCCAAGAACTTCAATTTCTGGTACTACTTCGGCTCACTGGCATTGCTGGTCTTGATCAACCAGATCGTTACCGGCATCTGGCTTACCATGAGCTACAAGCCATCGGCGGCGCACGCGTTTGCCTCCGTCGAGTACATCATGCGTGACGTCCCGTGGGGATGGCTCATCCGCTATATGCATTCCACCGGCGCTTCCGCGTTCTTCGTAGTTGTCTACCTTCACATGTTTCGGGGGCTGATGTACGGCTCCTATCAGAAGCCGCGGGAACTGATCTGGATTTTCGGAATGCTCATCTATGTCTGCCTGATGGCTGAGGCCTTTATGGGATACCTCTTGCCGTGGGGGCAGATGTCGTATTGGGGCGCGCAAGTGATCGTGTCCTTATTCGGCGCGATTCCGGGGGTAGGCGAGGATCTGGCGCTCTGGATTCGAGGCGACTACGTGATATCCGACGCGACCCTCAATCGCTTCTTCTCGCTGCATGTGATTGCCTTGCCACTCGTTCTCGTCGGTTTGATCGTCGCACACATCTTGGCCCTTCACGAGGTCGGATCGAACAACCCGGACGGCGTAGAAATCAAAAAACTGAAGGACGAGAAGGGTAGGCCGTTGGATGGAATTCCGTTCCATCCGTACTACTCGGTGAAAGATCTGTTCGGCTACTCCGTGTTCATATTCTTTTTTGCCGTCATCGTTTTCTTCATGCCGGAGATGGGGGGGTATTTCCTGGAGCATGCGAACTTCGAACCGGCAGACCCGCTGAAGACACCGGAGCACATTGCCCCCGTGTGGTATTTCACGCCCTATTACGCGATCCTGCGGGCCGTACCGGACAAATTGGGCGGCGTGATCGCGATGGGCGCTGCCATCGTGGTGCTGTTCTTCCTTCCCTGGCTGGATCGAAGCCCGGTCAAATCGATCCGCTATCGGGGCCTGATCTACAAGGTGGCGTTGGGGTTGTTTGTGGTTTCCTTCTTGATTCTCGGCTACCTCGGGGCACTGCCTCCCAGCCCAGGCCGCACGACATTGTCCCAAATCTGCTCGCTGATTTATTTCGCGTTCTTTTTGCTGATGCCCTTCTACACAAAAATTGACAAGACAAAGCCGGTCCCGGAAAGGGTGACGTTCAAATGAAGAGATTTTTGATCATGCTAGCTGTGATTGCCGCACCGGGGCTCACGGTCGCCGCCGGGGCGGGTGGCTATAATCTCGACGCGGCACCGATTGATCTGGAGAACGACGCCTCACTGCAGCGGGGCGCCCAGCTCTTCGTCAACTACTGCATGGGGTGTCATTCAGCGGAGCATCAGCGATACAACCGTTTCGCGCGCGACGCCGGATTGAATGATGAACAGGTGGTCGAGAATCTGATTTTCACGAATGCCAAAGTCGGCGACCTCATGAGCAATGCCATGACCAAGGGCGAGGCGAAAAAGTGGTTCGGCGCCGCACCACCGGACCTGACCCTGGTGGCGCGCACCCGTGGTGTGGACTGGCTCTACACCTATCTGCGCACCTTTTACTTGGACGACTCCCGGCCGCTCGGCGTCAACAACGCCGTCTTCCCAAACGTTGGAATGCCCCACGTCCTGTGGGAGCTTCAGGGTTGGCAAAAGGCGAATTTCAGAATTGATACGGACGCCGATGGAAACGAGACGAAGGTGCTCGACGGGCTCGAAATCGTCGAGCCGGGCTCCATGACGAGTGTCGAGTTCGACCGGGCGATTCGCGACCTGGTGAATTTTCTTGCGTACATTGCCGAGCCGATGGCGCTCGAACGGAAATCCGTCGGAACAAAAGTGCTCATTTTTATCCTCATCATGATCGCCGTCTTCTATCTCCTGAAGAAAGAGTACTGGCGGGACGTGCACTGAAGTGACTCATGGCGATTGACTGGCACAGACCGGCGCTCGAATCGGATTTGCGTCTCCCGGCCAGTTCCTCCCGCCACGGCGCAAACCTGGGAGCCGCGATGGCTGTCGTTGCCAACAAGCGATCTGTTATGACCCTATTCTCAAGCCCTAATTGCGTCAACAGCCACCGGGCACGGTTCGTCTTGGCCGAGAAGGGCATTTCGTTCGATATTCATAGTGTGGCGCCCGGGGAGTTTCCAGAGGACTTGGTGGATCTGAATCCGTACGGCTCGGTACCCACACTCGTGGACCGGGATCTGGTTCTCTACTACGCCCGCGTGATCATCGAGTACCTGGACGAACGGTTTCCTCATCCGCCCCTCATGCCGGTCGATCCTGTCTCGCGCGCTCGCGCTCGTCTGGCGCTGACCCGGGTGGAGGAGGATTGGTACCCGCTTCTCGAGACCATCGAGCGCGGAACGTCTCGCGAGGCGAACGAAGCGCGCAAGTTACTGCGGGACAGTTTGTCGGCAAGCGCAGAGGTATTCTCGGCGATGCCGTTTTTCCTGAGTGAGGATTTCAGTCTCGTGGACTGCTCGATTGCACCTGTGCTGTGGCGACTTCCGGTATTCGGCGTCGAGCTGCCCACACAGGCCCGGGGCGTTGTTGACTACGCCGAGCGCATTTTCGACCGGGAGAGCTTCCGTACCAGCCTTTCAGATGTGGAACGCGAGCTCCGAGCATAGACCGCGAATCTCACGGCGTTCCGGTTGTCGCCCGTGATCTGCGTGGGGTGATGGTGCAGATCCCGGCCAGCGTGCTCGACGTAGATGCGGCGGCCCCTGCACCACCGAGGGTGACGTGTACCCAGTGCCCGCGGCCAGTTGACGCTCTCGGCACGAGCGGCCACGAGGATTGCGGTGCCCGGCGCGTTCCTAGAGGGGCCCCTAGTTCATGGAAGGCATGACTTCCAGCCGTCCATACTTGATTCGGGCATTCTATGATTGGATTGTGGACAACGGCCTGACACCGTGCATTTTGGTCAATGCGACGATGCAGGGCGTGTGCGTGCCGGAGCCGTATGTGCATGACGGACGGATTGTGCTGAATGTCGGACCAACGGCCGTCGACCGGCTCGACTTGGGTAACGACTGGATCCGCTTCAGTGCCCGTTTCTCCGGCACTTCCTACGATATCGAGTTTCCCCCCGCGTCGGTTCTCGCCATCTATTCGCGTGAGAACGGGCGCGGCATGGCATTCGGCGAAGAAGATAGCCCGAAGGATCCCCCGGAAACCGATCCGGACGACCCGAAACCCAAAAAGGGACCGGCTCTCCGGATCGTCAAGTAGAGCAGGGACAAGATAATGATCGAAGCACTCAAGGCCGATATTACCGCGCTCCATGTGGACGCAATCGTCAACGCCGCGAACGAATCACTTTTGGGTGGTGGCGGAGTAGACGGGGCAATCCACCGTGCCGCTGGCCAGGAGCTCTTGGAGTACTGCCGCACACTCGGGGGTTGTCGCACCGGGGAGGCTAAGCTGACGCCCGGCTTCGCCTTGAAGGCGAAATGGATCATTCATACCGTCGGCCCAGTGTGGCGTGACGGAAAGCACGGCGAGCCGGAACGACTGCGATCCTGCTATCGGAATAGTTTGCACCTTGCCATGCACCAAGGTGCCCGAACGATCGCATTCCCCGGCATCAGCACCGGTGTGTACGGCTACCCGAAGCAGCTGGCGGTGGATATTGCCGTAGAGGAAATGCGCGCTCGCGAATCGGAATTCGAACGGATCGTCGCGTGCTGCTTCAGCGATGAAGACTTGGCTCTCTACCAGGCTCGGCTCTCGCGCCCGTAAGATCCGGGGGCGAGCCTGAGCGTTGCACCAGGACGCTCTAATTTGGGCAGTTACGTCAGGGAAAAGAGTGATTCGTGCGTATGCTAGCCATTGACACTATGTCACCAAGGGCGCAATCCGGTTTTGCGCTGGTTGTGGCTGGGGCAAGCCTGCGCGAAATTCCCGGATCCTGATGCTAGGCCACATACTCGAACAACCGAACCACCCGTTGAACCCCATCCACGCGACGAACAGCGTCGGTCACAATGTCGGCTTCTCTCTGTGTCACGATGCCGAAAAGGTATACGATCCCGCGCTCGGTGACGACCTTCACGCGCGTGAACTGAAACGAATCGAGCCCTTCCAGTCCGATCAGGGACGATTTTACCTTCGTTGTGATCCACGCATCGGTGCTGCGTGAGCCGACGCTGCTCGGGGCGGCAATGATCAACTCGTTGTAGACTTGCCGCACTTTCTCGATGCGTCGAATCCGGGATTCGGCGCGCTCCCGCATTGCGGCTGTCGGCGTCTCGCCGGTCAGCAGCACGACGTTGTTGAAGCTCGTCACACTGATATGCGCTTGGTCCCGCAATTCGGGATCCTCGCGCAGGGCTCCGAACGCTTTGAGCTCGATGTTTTGATCTTCGATCACCGTGCCCGTCGTTCGATCCTGACCGCCCACATCGGCGGCCGACCCGGCGCCAGCAACGACCGCGGCCGCGCACCCCGCTAGCGTGCTGCTCAGTGCCAACGCAATGCACATCGCGCCCGATATGGCCCGTATTCTCATGTTTCAATCCCCCGAAAAGCGGCAAAGCCGGTTCATGTTTCAAAGGCGTTCTTGATCCACTCTATTCTAGAGCCACCCTGTTCGATCTCCACTGCTATCACGTCGAATCGGCACGGCATCTGCGAATATTTCCGGCGTCGCTGCAAATAATCCATGGCGGCCAACGCCAATCTGCGCTGCTTCTTCGCCGTCACGGTCTCGGCCGGCGTTCCGAACCGATTGCTCCGCCGCCCGCGCACCTCCACGAACACGATCTGGTCCGCATCGCGCATGATGAGGTCCACTTCACCGAATCGACTGCGATAATTTCGCTCGAGTGCCAGCAGCCCCTCCCGAGACAGGAACGATTCGGCCAGATGCTCGACAGATCGGCCGATCGACTGGGAGGTCAATCCGCCTCCGCCGCAGGCGGCAGCTGGCTGGTCGGCGTGCCAACGAGCCTGGGTACGCCACTGGCGAAGCGCGCCCAGACCAAATCCTGCCGATGGACGACGCCTTCGGCGTCGACGCTCAATCGCCCGGTTGCCCCATCGATCGAAAGTCCCTGAGCGCTTTCCAGTGCCGTGAGCCACGGAACGAGTCGATAAGCGTCGAGACCGAGGGCGAAAAGACGCGATCGACCCTTTGCGGGGTCTACGACGACACTGGCGCTCTGCAACTCGGTCGGCAGCCGGTCTGGCGAGAGAAGCCACGGGATGTCGCAAAACTCGACACCGTCCAGGTCGCGATCGGAAACCGAATTCACTCCACCCGTGAAGATGTGGGACGTGGACCAGGTGGCGAGATCGCCAGCGCGGTAGAACCGAAGCTGCGGATAAAGCAGCCGCCCCTGTGCGGCATTGGCCACCAAAAAGAGGAAATCCGCGTCCCGTCGGCGGCGCGGCTCGAACTCCAGACGCGTTCCCAGCATCTGTTCCAGATCGCGATGTCTGGCGTCGCTGGCGTCCAAGTGCAACAAGTCCCTGATGGGGGCAGTGAAATCCGCGCTTCCCGGGACGTATGATCGGGTGCCGACAACCCTGCCACCGCCGCGAGTAAAGCGGCTGAGAAACGCATCATATATTCTTTGGCCCCAGTCATCTTCCGGATAGAGAGCCAGGGCTCGCTCCATTCCCTGATCCAGGGCGCGCGCGGCCACCTGTTCCGCGTCGTCCTCAGGGGCCAGCCCGAACTGATACATCGGCATTGAGTGATCGGAGGAGCGGCTTGGCATCGCGCCCATTACCGGGGCGGGCTCCGGTGCAGCCAGAGGTAATTGCTCGATCGGCGCGGCCTCCGGTGTGCCAGGGCCCGTTAAACTCTCGACGCGCCTCCCATCACTCATGCGATTCAGCGCCAGAATCGGGACTGTGCGATCAGGCAAGACCGCGAGGGTTTCGATGTTTTCTTTTAGCAACGGTCCCACCACCAAGGCCGCGCCTTCGATTACCGCCTGCCGGTAGGCATCAGCGGCGCTCATGTTGGCGATGTCATACACCCGCACGGCAGGGCTTGCGTTGGCATCGATGGAATTTCCCGTGAGGAATCCGTCCCGGATGTCCTCCGAGACCCTTGCGTAGCGCCCACTCAGTGGGAGCAGCAACGCCAACTGCGAGGGAACACGTGCGCCTGTCCTTGCTGCGGCCAGTTCGCTGGCGCGCTGGGCAGCCGGGTGTCCCGGATAGGATTGTTGCCACTCGGCGATCCGGGCTTGAAACCGCTGCTGTTGATCGAGGCCGATTGCGGCAACGTCCTGCAGGGCTATCCAACCCGGAAGGGCGGGATCGAGGCTGGCAAGACTTTGTAGGGCCTCGATATCCATCGCCGCCATGAGGGACCAAATGATGTCCTCGATCTCAGTTCTTTGCTGCGGATCGGGCGCTAGGCGCTGCAACTGCAAGGCGTCGAGCATTGCGTCGACATTGCTTTCCATAGCCCGGAATGCCTGGAGTCGGAGAGCAAGAATCTCGGCACGTCTTTCGCCTTGGATGTCCGGCGTCAAATCCGGGAGAAAATTCAGCGCATCTTCAGGCAGTCCCGCCGCGAGGGCCGCGTCGGTGCGAACGATTCCGGCGCGCAATGCCTGATCTTGGGTCAATGCTCGTGGGTCCAACTCATCCAGGGTTTGGCGCGCCGACTCCAGATCCCCGCCGCGACGGAATGCCTCCGCCGCGCGCAGGCGCCACTCCACGGTTTGCTCCGGTGATCCTTGGAGTTCCAGGTACCGGCGCGCCAAGCCATGGTAGTCGCCGGCCTCCTCCAAACTGCGAAGCTCAGCCGCGGCGGGAGTTTCCAAATGCGGTTCGTCGAATACGCCCGGAGTCGTCGTGCAGCCTCCGAGCAGTGCAGCGATGAGAACAGTCAGAACCGGTCGAACTCGGATTTGATTGGGAGTGGCCATGATAGACTTGCGGTCCCTTGTTGAGCTGGCCGGACGCTCTGCCCGACTTGGAGCCCCTGGGGTTTGTGCGGTATGCCACTGCGCAGGCGCGGCGGGAGAAGCAGTATCCGTGGGGGTGAATGACGTGTCAATCGAGCCGGGCTGCCTATATGTGGTCGCCACCCCGATCGGGAACCTAGGGGACATGACAGCGAGGTCACTTGCGTGCTTGCGTGAAGTCGACCTGGTCGCTGCGGAGGATACTCGGCGTTCCCGTGCCTTGCTCGCTCATTTCGGCATACAGAAGTCTCTGATTTCCCTGCACGATCATAACGAGCGCGCGCAGTTGCAGAAGATTATCGCCGTACTGCTGCGTGGCGACTCCGTGGCTCTCGTGTCGGACGCGGGTACGCCGCTCATCAGCGATCCCGGATACTCGCTGGTGAGGGAGAGTGCCGAACATGGTTTGCTTGTCGTCCCGATCCCCGGGCCATGCAGCGTCATCGCTGCGTTGAGCGCTGCGGGTTTGCCTACCGATCGTTTTGTGTACGAGGGATTTCTCCCGGCACGCGCTGCTCCGCGCCGGCGAGCGCTTTCCGCTGTCGTGACCGAAGTGCGCACCCTCGTTTATCTCGAGTCTGCAAAGCGCGTTCGCCAGGCTTTGGCCGACATGACAGCAGTCTTCGGCGGTGCTCGGCGAGTCGTGCTCGCCAGGGAACTGACCAAAGTGCATGAGGAGTTCCTGCGCGGAACAGTCGCAGAACTCGCCAAGCTGCTCGAACAGAATCCCGGCCGATGCCGCGGTGAGTTCGTCGTCATGGTGCAGGGTGCGGAGAGCGCGGTGACCGGGGAGCGTGAAGCGAGGCAATTGCTCGAGTCCCTGTTGCAGGAACTGCCGGCCTCCAGGGCCGCCGCGGTCGCCGCGCGCTTTACGGGCCGTGCCCGCAAGGAATTGTATTGTCTCGCACTCGAGCTGGGTGGCGAGAGCCATTGACTGTTTGGAGAACGCGAATCCGTACTATTGCGTCCAGGAATTTCCAGAGCACGGAAATCGGTAGGCTGGTTTTCGCTCTTACCCCGGAATCGGCCGGTTGACGTGTCGAATCCGGTGGTACATCCAAGTGCGATAGTGAGACTGTCACATGATCTGAGCTTCCAGCGACAAACTTCCGACTTTCTCGGTGTTCACCTTGCGGCCGCGCGGGCGGCGAGCGAAACTGCATGTGGGGAGTCGGCTGGACAGTCGCTCCGCACCTATCCTCGTGCAGCAAGGGACCCGAGGCGAGACGGCGCAGTCACTGCGCGCGGTCTTGGTCGAACGGACCGTGCACGAGGATAGGTGTGGGGAGGAAAGTCCGGGCTCCGCAGGGCAGGGTGCCAGGTAATGCCTGGACGGCGCGAGCCGATGGAAAGTGCCACAGAAAACAGACTGCCCCGCGCAAATCCCCGCGCGCGCTCTTTACCGCCGGCGTCGAAAGTCGCCGCCGTGTGAGGCGCGTCGAGGGATCGCGTTGGGGTAAAGGTGAAAAGGTGCGGTAAGAGCGCACCGCGCCACCGGTAACGGGCGGCGGCACGGCAAACCCCACTCGGAGCAAGACCAAATAGGGGAGCATCTGCGTACGGCCCGTACGGCTCCCGGGTAGGTCGCTCGAGGCACGCGGCGACGCGTGTCCCAGATGAATGACTGTCCCAGACAGAACCCGGCTTACAGGCCGACTCCCCACCTCTGTTCCCCGAATCGGCAATTTGTCCCACTTGGCGCCTGTCGAAACAGCGCCATCGCCGGACCACTCGCTGAGCCATTCCAATTTTCCTCGTGTTTTGAATTCGATAGGAACTGTTTCCCGCGCATCCCCGGCAGTGCAGAACCGCTGAGACAGACTCACGGAAACACGCGATTCCCGCAGAATCGTGGTTGACAGCTCGTCATGCGGTTCATATAGTGGAATGAAGTGGGGGGAAGTGGAAAAAAGGGGAGAACGGTCGGGCTGGACGCATTCCTGGATTCCCTCACCGAACCAGGGGAAAGCGATTGTTCCGTGGCCTCAACACCCTTGCACTCGATAGCAAAGGGCGCATGTCGATTCCAGCGCGATTGCGCGAAACGCTGCGTGAGGCATCCAGCGGCCGCATCGTCATCACAATCGACACTGCACGTTGCCTTCTGATCTATCCGTACAACGAGTGGGAGAAGGTCGAGGAGAAACTCACCAAGCTCCCCACGGCCAATAAGCAAGTGCGTCGCCTGCAGCGACTACTACTCGGCCATGCCGAGGAGTGCGAGATGGATGCTCAGGGGCGCGTTCTCATTTCACCTCAGCTTCGGGATTTCGCGCAGCTCGACAAGCGGGTTGCCCTCGTCGGTCAGGGGCTCAAGTTGGAGCTATGGGATCAAGCGCGCTGGTTCGACCTGCGTGAGGAGTTGCTTGGCGATGGAGATGACGAGTCCCTCTCCGCGGCAATCGAAGATCTGGTTATCTGACCGGGCCGCATGCCGGCGAACCACGATCCGGTCCTGTTGAGTGAAGTACTGGAGGCTCTTGAAGTGAAGGCCACCGGCGCATACGTGGATGGGACGTTCGGCCGCGGCGGTCATGCGACGGCCGTTTTGGCCCGGCTCGGTCCGACAGGGCGATTGCTTGCCTTGGATCTCGATCCCGAGGCCGAATCAGCTGCCGAAAAACTGCTGGATGATCGCCGTTTCACGTTCGAACGCGCGCCGTTCAGTGAACTCGAGCGCGTAGCATCCGCGGCCGGCCTTGCGGGGCGAATCGATGGTGTGATCCTCGATCTCGGCGTGTCGTCGCCGCAACTCGATGATCCGGAGCGGGGTTTCAGTTTTCTCCGAGATGGTCCACTGGATATGCGCATGGATCCCACACAGGGCGAAAGCGCAGCCGATTGGCTGGCGGACGCCGAGCATGGGGAGATCTCGCGGGTGCTCAAGGAATACGGTGAAGAGCGTCATCATCGCCGCATTGCAAGCCGAATCGTTCGATCACGCGCACAGGCGCCGATACGAACTACCCGGCAGCTGGCCGAGTTGGTCGCGGCCGCAGTGCCAGGGCGGGAGCCCGGAAAGCACCCGGCAACGCGAACCTTCCAGGCCATACGCATACACGTGAACCGCGAACTGGATGAGCTGCGGCAGGCACTCGAACAGGCGGAGCGGCTTCTTGCTCCCGGTGGCCGGCTCGCGGTCATCAGCTTTCATTCTCTCGAGGATCGCATCGTCAAACGATTTATCCGCCAGCGCGCTCGCGGGAAGGTCTTTCCGCCTGAATTGCCGATTACCGGCGTTGAGACTGGCGCCACGCTCAGGCCGATCGGCAAGGCACGAAAAGCGGGTAAGGAGGAGGTACGCCGCAATCCTCGATCGCGAAGCGCAATCCTGAGGGTCGCGGAGAGGCTGCCATGAGCGCCGGAAACTTGGTTGGCATCGGCCTGCTCTTGGTCGTCATGTGTGGCGTCGGTGCCGTGCACATCCGACACGAATCTCGGAATCTGCACATGCAGCTGGAATCATTGCGGGACCGCCGGGATGCCCTGGAGATGGACTGGAACAGATTGCAGCTGGAACTCAGTACGCTCGCGGCCCCGGCGCTTGTGGACCAGGTGGCCAGGGCGCGGCTGGACATGTCGCTCCCCGATCCCGAACAGATCGTCTACCTCAGACCATGAGCAGGAACAACGGGCAACCGGTGTCCCCTTGGCGATTTCGCCTCGTATGTGCGTGCCTCCTACTCGGGCTGGGCGCGGTGATCGGTCGCGCTGCGCAGCTACAGATCGTCGAAAGCGACGAGCTCCGAAAAGCCGGGCGTGCCCGTTTCCAGCGCCACGTTGTGGTGCCTGCGCACCGGGGCCGCATTTTGGATCGCCACGGAGAACCGATTGCCGTCAGCGCACCCGTGGATGCCATTTGGGCCGAGCCCAGACAGGTGTTGGCGCACCGCAGCAGTATCCAACCGCTCGCTCAGCTGCTGGAGCGCGCACCACAAGATCTCGAGCGCTTTCTCCAGGAGCGCGCGAACCGTGGATTCGTATACCTCCGTCGACACATGCGGCCCGACCAGGCCGCGCGAGTCATGGCCCTCGGCATCGAGGGTGTTTCCCGTCAGCGGGAGTATCGCCGCTACTATCCGACCGCGGAGGTGACGGGACAACTGATTGGTTACACGAACATCGACAATCAGGGCCAAGAAGGGCTCGAACTCGGGTTTGAAGAATGGCTCGTCGGTCGCCCTGGCACGAAGCGGGTCGTGCGCGACGGCCACGGCCGAATCATTGACGTGGGCGATTATCTGCGTGCGCCCGAGCCGGGACGAGACCTTCGGCTGTCCATCGACCGCAGGGTCCAGTACATGGCCTATCGCGTTCTCAAGACGAGCGTCCTCCAGCATCGCGCAAAGGCCGGCAGTGCCGTCGTGCTCGATGTGACCACGGGTGAGATTCTCGCCATGGTCAATCAACCGGCGGCCAATCCGAACGACCGCAGCCGCCTGAGCCCGGCATCGCAGCGAAATCGCGCCATCGTCGATCTGTTCGAGCCCGGGTCAACCGTCAAGCCTTTCACGGTTGCCGCGGCTCTCGAGGCAAAGCGCTGCAGCCCAAACACACCGGTCGACACCCGCCCGGGGTACTTGCGCGTCGGGCGCCACGTGGTTCGCGACGTACGCGATTTCGGCGTCCTCGACGTCGCGGGGGTCATACGGAAATCCAGCAATGTTGGGATCAGCAAGCTCGCGTTGGCGCTGCCCGAGACTTCGTTATGGTCTCTCTACCGCCGACTCGGATTCGGCGAGCCCACGGGAGTGGAGTTCCCCGGCGAGGTGCCTGGCGAGCTGAGGCATTATTCGGATTGGACTCGTTTCGAACGGGCGACCCATTCTTTCGGCTATGGCCTCTCGGTGAACGTACTGCAACTTGCCGACGCCTATGCAGTATTGGCTGCCGATGGCGTTCGCCGCACACCGACGATCGTCGCACGAGACGAGGTGCCGGCCGGCGAGCGCGTCATGTCCCCGCAGGTTGCCGCAACCGTCCGCAGGCTGATGGAGGCCGTGGTTGCCGACGGCGGTACCGCGCCGCGCGCCCAGGTTGCCGGTTATCGGGTCGCTGGCAAGACCGGCACGGTAAAAAAGAGCGCGCGGGGCGGCTACGAAGACGATCGATTCCTTGCGCTGTTCGCGGGCATGGCGCCAGCCAGCCGGCCCAAGCTCGTGGTTGTCGTCATGATCGATGACCCGCGCGGTGAGCAGTACTACGGCGGGCAGGTTGCCGCACCCGCGTTTTCGCGAATCTTGAGCGGTGCGCTGCGTCTAATGGATGTGCCGCCAGACGATATCCCGAGCCCCAGGACGGTCGTCGCACACGCGGCGAAGGATGGTCGGAAATGATACCAGCGGAGCTTCTCATGGGGATGCCCCTCAGCGAGTTGTTGGATGGGGTCGTAGATGTGTCCGGCGGGCAGCCAGCGGATGTAACCGGAATTGCCACCGACAGCCGTGAGGTCAGGGTTGGGGACGTTTTTCTCGCGCTGGCCGGCCGTACGCGTCACGGCCTCGAGTTCCTGCCGCAAGTGGAGCATGCCGGTGCGTCCGCCGTGCTCTGGGAACCGCCGGCCCCTACACCGCTCGCGCCGGAGGTATGTGCGACATCCATCCCGTGTATCCCGGTGCCGGGACTCAGCCGTGTCGCGGGGGAGATCGCCAACCGCTTCTACGGCGCGCCCTCCAACTCGCTTCGGGTCATCGGCGTTACCGGAACCGACGGCAAGACTTCATGTGCCCATTTTCTCGCCCAGGCATTGTCGAAATCCGGCGCACCCTGCGGATTGATCGGCACGCTCGGATACGGTCTCCCTGGGCGCCTCACGCCTGGCCCGCACACGACTCCGGATGCAGTGACCGTTCATCGAATCCTGGCCAACGTTCGCGACGCTGGTGGTACAGCGGTCGCGATGGAAGTGTCCTCGCACGGCCTCGACCAGGGTCGAGTGAACGGTGTGCACTTCGATACCGCATTGCTGACGAACCTCACACGGGACCACCTCGACTACCACGGGACAATGGACGAATACGCGGCTGCAAAAGCGCGGTTGTTCCGGTCGCCTGGGCTAAGACGCGTCGTGCTGAACCTGCAGGACCCTTTCGGCCGACTGCTTGCCACGTCGTTGCCGCCGGTGGATCGAATCGGCTACAGCGTCAATCCGGACCCGGAGCGGTCCACCGCAATCCGGCTCATCTTCGCCAGGAATATCGAACTGCTACCGGACGGGCTTGCGATTCGGGTGGCCGGCGACTGGGGAGAAGGCGAGTTCCGCTCTTCACTGCTTGGCCGCTTCAATGCCAGCAATCTTCTCGGGGTACTTGGCGTGCTGCTCGGAACCGGCATTCCCTTCGACGAAGCGCTGACACGTCTCGCAGCTCTACGGACTGTTCCGGGTCGGATGCAACGGTTCGGCGGAGACGGTAGGCCACTCGTGGTGGTGGACTACGCGCACACACCCAATGCGCTCGAGCAAGTGCTCGCCGCGTTGCGCGAGCATGGGCGGGGGCGACTCGTTTGCGCATTCGGATGCGGCGGCGATCGCGACCGGGGAAAACGGGCGGATATGGCGCGCGCCGCGGAGCGCGGCGCCGATTTCGCGATTGTCACCGACGACAATCCCAGAAGCGAGGATGCGAACGGAATCGTCCGGGACATACTTGCGGGCTTCTCCTCTTCTGCCCGGTTCGACGTGGTCCGGGACCGCCGAACAGCAATCACCCGCGCAATCGACTGGGCCGGCCCCGGCGACACGGTGCTGATCGCGGGCAAGGGGCACGAGGAATATCAGTTGGTAAATGGCCAAAGATTGCACTTCAGCGACGCCGAGACAGTCGCGCAACTGCTTGGAATCCGAGGGTGATCGAAGGCACGCTGAAGCAAGCCGCCTCTTGGTGCGACGGGTGCCTGAACGGCGCCGATCATCGGTTCGCCGGTGTCAGCACCGATACCCGATCGTTGGGAAAAGGCCAGCTGTTCGTTGCGCTCGAGGGTGAGCGATTCGATGCGCACCAGTTCCTGGATCGTGCCGCGCTGGGCGGCGCATCCGGTGTTGTCGTCCATCGTGATGTGAGCACCGAGTTGTCCCAGGTCGTCGTCGACGATACGCGGCTCGCCTTGGGCCGCTTGGCGGCCTATTGGCGCACTCAATTGACGGCTCGCGTCGTCGCTCTTACGGGAAGCAACGGCAAGACCACCGTAAAGGAGATGTTGGCGGCAATCTTGGCGCGCTGCGGATCGGTGCACGCGACGCGGGGGAACCTGAACAACGACATCGGTCTTCCCCTGACACTGCTGGCCGCGGATCCCCATGACGACTACCTCGTGCTCGAGCTCGGCGCCAACGCGCCCGGCGACATTGCGTACCTTACGGCCATCGGTCGATCCCACGTTGCGCTCGTCAACAATGCCGGCCCCGCTCACCTGGAAGGGTTCGGCTCCGTGGCCGGAGTGGCGCGGGCCAAGGGCGAGATCTTTGATGGGCTGTTGGCGGACGGCACGGCGGTTTTCAACGGCGATGACGGGCACGCCGCAGTCTGGCGAGCCCTGACGGCACATCGGAAGCGACTCGAATTCGGGTTTGCACCAGATCGCGATGTGCGCGGGGAATTGCTCGATGCGGCAGATAACCGTGTGCGAATTCATCTGCCAGGATCGACTTTCGAGGCCCGCGTGCCGCTGCCTGGACCGCACAATGTGATGAACGCCCTGGCGGCGTCCGCCGTGGCGTTCGCTTTGGGGGCCGCCATCGACGACATTCGGGGCGGTCTCGAGTCCGTGCACGGGGTTCCCGGTCGATTGCAGCGGGTCCTCGGTCGACACGGCGCTCGGATTCTGAACGACACCTACAATGCCAATCCTCTCTCTCTCCGGGCGGGAATCGACGCCCTAGCGTCCGAGCCTGGCCAACATTGGTTGGTTCTCGGCGACATGCTCGAATTGGGTGCGCACGGGGCGGATCACCACCGGGCCGCTGGGCGGCTGGCAAGAGACGCCGGTTGTTTCCGCCTCTTCACCTTCGGTGCTTTGAGCCGGGGTGCCGCCGAGGAGTTTGGCCCGGGCGCCGCGCATTTCGAAGCCGTCGAGCCCCTCTGCGAGGCATTATCCGCTGCTCTCGAGGCGACAGCAGAACCTGTGACGATGCTGGTCAAGGGATCACGCGGAATGCGGTTGGAGCGCGTCGTCGCCTGCCTGGCGGAGCCGGAGGAGACTGCTTGATGCTTGTCTATTTCACCGAGTTCCTGGCGAAATACCACAGTGGTTTCAACGTCTTCCAGTACCTCACGTTGCGTGCCATTCTCGGCGTGCTGACGGCGTTGCTCATCTCTTTCATCGTTGGACCGACGATGATACGCCGACTCAGTTTTCACCAGATCGGACAGACGGTCCGCGTGGATGGCCCGGAGACACACCTGGTCAAAGCCGGGACACCGACGATGGGCGGAGCACTGATCCTGGTGGCCATTGCGGTCTCCACTCTGCTCTGGGCCGACCTGGGAAACCGCTTCGTCTGGATTATTCTCGTTTTCACACTCGGATTCGGTGTGATCGGCTGGGTCGACGACTACAAGAAACTGGTCCTCAAGAACTCCGACGGTCTCCCGGCACGACAGAAATACCTTTGGCAATCGATCCTCGGAGTCGGTGTCGCGGCAATCCTCTTTGCCACCGCACAGGAGGGGGTGGAAACGCGCCTCATCGTTCCCTTCTTCAAGAACGTCGCCCTGGACTTGGGTTTCTGGTACATCCCGCTGGTCTATTTCGTCGTCGTCGGGACGTCTAACGCGGTCAACTTAACCGACGGTCTCGACGGTTTGGCCATCATGCCCACGGTCATGGTCGCGGGCGCATTTGCAGTATTCGCCTACCTCACGGGCAACGTCGTCTTTGCCGGGTATCTGGGAATTCCCTACGTTCCGGGCGTCGGTGAGATGGTCGTGTTCTGTGGCGCCATGGTGGGGGCGGGTCTCGGGTTTCTGTGGTTCAACGCCTACCCGGCTCAGGTTTTCATGGGCGACGTGGGTGCCCTTGCCCTTGGCGCCGCCCTCGGCATTCTGGCCGTGATGGTTCGCCAGGAACTGGTGCTGGTGATTATGGGCGGCTTGTTCGTGGTGGAGACGGTGTCCGTCATCCTTCAGGTTGCCTCCTTCAAGTTGACGGGGCGGCGGATCTTTCGAATGGCCCCCCTGCATCACCACTTCGAGCTGAAGGGATGGCCCGAACCCAGAATTATCGTTCGCTTCTGGGTTGTCACCGTCATGCTCGTGCTCATCGGGCTCGCCACCTTGAAGATTCGCTAGACATGGCATCGCTCGACACGCGGCGGCTTCCGATACCCGAACTGGCAGGACGTGTGCTGGTCGTGGGGCTCGACGTCACCGGGCTGTCCTGCGTCCGGTATCTGGCACCACTTGGCGCCGCGGTAGCCGTGGTGGACAGCCGCGAGGCGCCGCCAGGGCTCGATGCATTGCGCAACGAATTTCCCTACGTGCCGGTGTCGGCCGGAAATTTCGCCCCGGAGTTCTTCGAGCGCGCTGATCTCGTGTTACTCAGCCCCGGTGTGCCCGTTTCGACACCAGAGGTGGTCGACGCCTTTCGTCGCGGCGTTCCGGTGTGGAGCGACATTGAGCTGTTCGCAAGATTGAATGACGTGCCGATCGTGGCGATCACCGGTTCAAACGGCAAGAGCACCGTGACTGCGCTGCTTGGGTCCATGGCGGAACGTGCCGGTCTGCGAGCCGGGGTGGGGGGGAACATCGGGATCGCCGCCCTGGACCTGCTCGCACACCGCGCAGACGTTCGGATCCTCGAACTCTCCAGCTTTCAGTTGGAGACCACGTTCAGTCTCGATGCCGCGGCATCCGTCGTGCTCAACATCGCGCCGGACCACATGGACCGGTACGCGAATCTGGGTGAGTACGCGGCGGTCAAGGCACGCATCTATCGCGGTAACGGCGTGCAGGTCATCAATGTCGACGATCCGCTGGTGAGAGCCATGACTCGGGATCGGCGGAAGCTCGTTCGATTCACCCTCACCGAACCCGACGAGTCGGACTTTGGGGTCCGCAACGTGAGCGGACGAGCGTTTCTGTGCCACGGCGAAGAGCGATTGCTGGCCGCGGAGGATCTTCGCATTTCTGGACACCACAACGTCGCGAACGCACTGGCGGCTCTTGCTCTGAGCTCTGCGGTCGGCATGGATCGTCATGCCGTCTTGTCGGCTCTGGCAGAATTTGCCGGCTTGCCCCATCGATGCCAGTACGTCGCCGAGTCCCATGGTGTGCGTTTCTACAACGACTCCAAGGGCACCAACGTCAGTGCCACCGTTGCGGCAATACAAGGCCTGGGTGTTCCCGTGGTGCTCATCGCCGGTGGGCAGGGTAAGGGACAGGATTTCACACCGCTGGCGGAGGCATTGGCGAATCGGGCGCGCGGGGTGGTGCTGATTGGGGAGGATGCTCCGGCAATTCGGCAGGCTCTGGCGCAAGACGTCTTGGTGTGTGAGGCAGCGGACATGCCGACGGCGGTTCAAGCCGCCGCGCACATGGCCCAGGCGGGAGACGCGGTACTGCTCTCGCCCGCCTGCGCGAGCTTCGACATGTTTTCGGACTACAAGGCGCGAGGTCTGGCCTTCGTCGCAGCCGTCGAGGGTCTCGGTTCATGAACGGACTTCGTGCCCGGTTGTTGCCCGCAATGCCCGACACAACGGTGCTTCTGGCAGCGATGATGGTGCTGGCATACGGCCTCGTGATGGTCGCGTCGGCGTCCCTGGCACTGTCGGAGCAACTCACGGGCCACGGCTGGCATTTTTTCGTTCGCCAGTTGATGTTTGGCGCGCTCGGCCTCACGAGTGCCTATCTCGTGTTCCGGTTTCTGTCGTTGAGGCGTCTGGCGGAGTTCAGCGGCCTGCTCTGGCTGTTTGCCGCCGTGCTGCTCCTGGCTGTGCTGGTTCCGGGAATCGGGCACGAGGTGAACGGTAGCCTTCGCTGGCTGGATCTCGGCCCGGTCAAACTGCAGGTATCCGAGCTCGCCAAACTCTCTGCGATCGTCTATCTGGCCGGGCATCTCGCCAAACACGGCAATGCGGTACGGAATTCCGTTTCCGGCGCCGTGCGGCCCATGGTATCGCTCGGACTGCTCGCCGTGCTTGCACTCTCAGAGCCCGACCTGGGTGCAGCCGGCGTACTCATGTTGACGGGCGTTCTGGTGCTGTTCCTGTCCGGGATGAGGCTTGCTCCCCTGTGCCTGTTAATGTTGACCGGTGTCCTGGTGCTGGGCGCTGCCGTCTACCTCGAGCCCTACCGGCTGGTCCGACTGAAGAGCTTCCTGGACCCCTGGGCGGACCCATACGGCGCCGGATTTCAGTTGACTCAATCCCTTATTGCAGTCGGCCTGGGGGAGCTGTCTGGGGCGGGCTTGGGGCTCGGTCTCCAGAAGCTGTTCTATCTGCCTGAAGCACACACCGACTTCATACTCGCTGTGCTCGCGGAGGAGTTGGGTTTAGCAGGCGTGGCAGCCCTTGGCGGGTTGTACGCAATTTTGGTGGCCCGTTGCGTGGCCATTGGGCGCCGAGCCGAGCGCGCTGGAGCCGAGTTTGCCGCAGCCCTGTGCTATGGCGTCGGTATCTGGTTCGCACTGCAAGTGTTGATCAACATGGGTGTCAATCTGGGCCTGCTGCCCACCAAAGGGCTGACACTGCCCCTGGTAAGCTACGGGGGAAGCAGTCTTCTGTGCATGTTGTTCGCACTCGGGCTCGTATTGCGCGCCGATCTGGAGACGCGGCCGGCCGCCCGCCGTGCATCCCGCGCCCCGGGCGGGAATCGGCAATTGCCGCTGGTCGTTACGGAACGGGGCGCGGGTGCATGAACCAGAACGCGCACCCGGTCGTGATCATGGCGGGCGGTACCGGTGGACATGTTTTTCCTGGGATCGCCGTTGCACGCGGCTTCCAGGCCCGCGGTGTACCCGTGGTGTGGCTCGGCACACGATCCGGCCTCGAGGCCAGGCTGGTCCCGGAAGCGGGTATTCGGATCGAATGGCTCGACGTCGCCGGCCTTCGGGGCAAAGGGCTGGGGCGTGTCGTGACGGCGCCACTGATGCTGGGCCGGGCCCTGTGGCAGGCGGCACTGATTCTGCGCCGACTCCGCCCTCGGCTCGCGGTTGGCATGGGCGGCTTTGCGAGCGGTCCGGGTGACCTGATGTCGTGGCTGTTGTGGGTCCCGCTCGTCGTCCACGAGCAAAACGCGATTGCCGGACTGACCAATCGAATTCTTGCCCGATTCGCGGCCCGAATCTTCGAGGCCTTCCCCAACAGTTTCCCTGCAAGCGACCGAGTCGAGACCATCGGCAATCCCGTGCGCGAAGAGATCGCCGGACTCGCTGCACCCGAGGCTCGCCTTCGAGGCCGGAGCGGTCCGACGCGCCTGCTGGTGCTCGGTGGCAGCCAGGGCGCCCGTGCGCTCAACGAAATGGTTCCTGCTGCCCTCGCCGGTCTATCGCCGGACGAGCGGCCCCAGGTGCGGCATCAGGCGGGCGGCACCATGATTCGGGGTACTCGGGAGTCCTATGCACGATTTGGCATCCAAGCGGAAATAACGCCCTTCATCGATAGCATGGCCGAGGCGTACGGATGGGCCGATCTGGTCATTTGCCGTTCCGGTGCCCTGACCGTTTGCGAACTCGCCGCGGCAGGACTCGCATCGGTGCTCGTGCCCTTCCCATTCGCCGTCGACGATCACCAAAGGGCCAACGGCCGGCTTCTGGAAGACGCCGGCGCCGCAGTCCTGATTCCGGAGTCCGATTTGACGCCCGAGCGCCTGCAGGCGGTTATCCAGCGCCTGGCTTCCGACCGTGGGGCCCTCGCGCGCATGGCGGCCGCAGCCAGACGCTTGGCAAGGCCCGATGCGACGGAACGCTTGGTAGAAGGGGGGCTTCGGCATGCCCGAACCGACCAGTAGTCCAGAGGGCTTCATGCACTCGGGAGATTTCGGACTGTCGATGCGCCGAATCCGACGCATTCATTTCATCGGCATCGGTGGGGCCGGTATGGGCGGCATCGCCGAGGTCATGCTGAACCTGGGCTACCAGGTTTCGGGCTCCGACCTGAAGCGGGGCTCCGTAGTGGCAAGGCTGGACGGGCTCGGTGCCAAAGTCTTCATCGGTCACGACGCTGCGCACGTGGCAGGTGCCGACGTGATCGTCGTGTCCACGGCAGTGGAAGGCAGCAACCCGGAGGTCGCAGCGGCGAGGGCGGCTCGATTGCCGATCGTGCCCCGCGCGGAGATGCTCGCCGAGCTCATGCGCTTTCGGCACGGGATCGCGGTCGCGGGTACCCACGGCAAGACCACCACCACAAGCCTCCTGGCGTCGGTTCTCGCCGAGGCTGGTTTGGACCCCACTTTTGTCATTGGCGGGCAATTGAACAGCGCGGGCACCAATGCCCGTCTGGGCGCCGGTCGCTATCTGGTTGCGGAGGCCGACGAGAGCGATGCCTCTTTTCTCTACCTGCAGCCGATCATGGCCATCGTCACCAACATCGACGCCGATCATCTTGGCACCTACGGCGGCGACTTCGAGCGTCTCAAGGACACGTTCGTGGAGTTCCTGCATCACTTGCCCTTCTACGGGTTGGCGGTCCTGTGCGGCGACGATCCGGTCGTTCGCGACATCCTGCCGCGGGTCACCCGCCCGCTCGTGACCTACGGTACCGGCGCGGACTGCGATCTGACGGCGAGCGACATTCGTCAGCATGGGATGCAGTCGTTCTTCCATGTGACGCTTCCCGAGGGCCAGGGCGGCTTCGATGTCACGCTCAACCTGCCCGGCAGACACAGTATTCTGAATGCCATGGCAGCCATCGCCATTGGTCACGAGTTGGGCGTCGACCGATCCGCGATGCAACGGGCATTCGCCGGCTTCCAGGGAATCGGGCGCCGGTTCCACAACTACGGCGAACTGGCTCTGCCCTCCGGGGGGACGGCGCTTTTCATCGATGACTACGGGCATCACCCCCAGGAAGTCGCGGCGGTCGTGAACGCCGTGCGGGCAAGTTGGCCGGAGCGCAGGTTGGTGCTTGCATTTCAGCCACACCGGTATACCCGTACCCGAGACTTGTTCGACGATTTCGCGCGTATCTTGTCCACCGTGGATGTGTTGGTTCTCACGGAAGTCTATTCCGCCGGCGAGGCGCCAATCGTTGGGGCGGACGCGCGAGCACTGACCCGGGCAATCCGGACACGCGGCGAGATTGACCCCATATTTGCCGGTCCAGTAGATGAATTGGTGTCGCTGCTCTCCAGCCAACTGCGCGACGGCGATTTACTCCTTACCATGGGTGCCGGTGACATCGGACTGGCGGCGGCCGATCTGGGGCGTGCTGGGTTCGCGACCCAAGGGGGGCGCTCGTGAGCCGGCAGCAACGCCCGCGCGGCCGAAAGCGCGTCTTCATCGGCGCGATGATCGCCGCCGCCATCTTATCGCTGGGAGCCGTCGCCACGATCACGGGTGCCTTTCCGGCGGTCCGCGGGCTCGAATTCATTGCCAAGCGAATGCCGCCCGTGCGCCACGTGGAATTGCGCGGCGACCTGCGTCACCTGGACGATCGGCGTGCCCGGCGACTCATCGAGCCGGTTCTGGGCGGAAGTCTTCTCGCCCTCGACATGGCGGACGTCCGCAGTCGCCTCGAATCCCACCCCTGGGTGGCCCGCGCCGTGGTTGTCCGGGTTTGGCCCGATCGCTTGCGGGTGCGCCTGGTTGAGCGCGTTCCGGTTGCACGATGGGGTGATTACCAGTTGATCGATGCGCAAGGGCACCGGTTCGATCCGGACGGAGAGCGACGCGAGGATCTACCGAAGGTCCACGGATCGACCGGGCAGGAACGCAACGTACTGGCCATGCTGGATTCGGTGCTCGAGCGGCTCTCACCGCTTGGTCTCCAGGTGCTGGAACTCACGCTGGACGAGCGACGCGCCTGGCGAATTCGTCTCGGGGGCGGAGCAGAGCTTCGCCTCGGGCGAGAGAGCCTGGAGCGACGACTCGATCGCTTCGTGGCGGCCTATGCACCGTTGCTGGCTTCGCGCATGGGATCGGTGGACGCGGTGGATCTTCGATACACCAACGGCTTCGCGGTCAGCTGGAAGCCGACTGAGGATGGCGCCGGCAAGTTCCAGGAGGGCGGGAGCGGACCGAATGCCCAAAAAGGATGATTCGAACCTACTCGTTGGCCTGGACATTGGGACCTCGAAAGTGGCCGCCATCGTCGGCGAAGCGAATGCGACGGGCGGGGTCGAGGTCATCGGCCTGGGCTCGCACCCTTCGCGAGGACTGAAGAAAGGTGTCGTGGTCAACATCGAATCCACCGTGCAATCGATCCAACGCGCGGTCGAGGAAGCGGAGTTGATGTCCGGGTGCCAGATCCACTCGGTCTTCACGGGCATTGCCGGCAGTCATATCCGCAGCCTCAATTCCCACGGCATCGTTGCAATACGCGACAAGGAAGTCCGCCCGGAAGACGTGGACCGCGTCATCGACGCGGCCAAGGCGGTGGCCATTCCCGCCGATCAAAAGATCATCCACGTCCTCCCGCAGGAATTCATCATCGATGATCAAGACGGAATCCGCGAGCCCGTCGGCATGTCGGGTGTTCGCCTGGAGGCGAAGGTCCACATGGTCACGGGTGCTGTCAGCGCCGCGCAGAACCTGGTCAAGTGCGTGGCCCGATGTGGTTTGCAGGTCGCAGACCTGCACCTGGAGCAACTCGCTTCGAGCACGGCGGTTCTCACCGAGGACGAGAAGTCCCTCGGTGTCTGCCTCGTCGACATCGGTGGCGGAACCACGGATATGGCGGTGTTCACCGGGGGGGCCATACGGCATACGGCGGTCATTCCGATCGCTGGCGATCACGTCACCAATGACATTGCCGTCGCACTTCGCACTCCGACTCATCATGCCGAAAGCATCAAGATCAAGCACGCCTGTTGCTTGACGCAGCTCGCGAAGCCAGACGCAACCATCGAAGTGCCGAGCGTCGGAAATCGGCCCGCCCGAACCCTGTCCCGGCAGACACTGACGGAGGTGGTCGAGCCGCGCTATGCGGAGCTTTTCGAGCTGATCCGAGACGAGCTTCAGCGCAGCGGCTACATGGAGCTGATTGCTGCGGGCGTCGTCCTGACCGGCGGCAGCGCACGCATGGAGGGCGCCGTGGAGTTGGCGGAGGAAATTTTTCACATGCCCGTTCGGCTCGGAATTCCCCAGAACGTGACGGGGATGGCGGACGTGGTAAGCAATCCGATTTATGCGACCGGAGTCGGATTGCTGTTGCTCGGTGCGCGCCGAGGCTCAAGCGCGCGGGAGTCGGTCACGGAGGGCGGCACACAAGGGATCTGGCGTCGCATGAAAAGTTGGTTCATTGGCAGTTTTTGACGTCGGGCGAAGCCGATTGTCGGTTTCTCCGAGTTAATGGGGCAGTCGTCGGAAGGCGGCCCCGGTTCACCAGCACGGGAGATGGTCATGTTCGAATTGATGGATAGCAGCAACGATAGCGCCGTGATCAAGGTCATCGGTGTCGGTGGTGGCGGTGGAAATGCCGTCCAGCACATGGTGGAAACGGAGATCGAGGGCGTCGAGTTCATCTGCGCCAATACGGACGCACAGCATTTGGGGAGCCTTTCGGTGCCAACGCTCCTGCAATTGGGCCATTCGGTGACCAAGGGGCTCGGAGCTGGCGCGAATCCGGACGTGGGTAAGCAGGCCGCCCTCGAGGACCGGGATCGGATTCAAGAAGCGGTCGAGGGCGCCGACATGGTGTTCATTACCGCCGGCATGGGCGGCGGTACGGGAACCGGTGGTGCACCGGTGGTGGCGCAGGTTGCGCGCGAGATGGGGATTCTCACCGTGGCCGTGGTCACCAAACCTTTTCCTTTCGAGGGCAAGAAACGAATGGATCTCGCTCTTCAAGGCATGGCGGAGCTGGGCCAGCACGTGGACTCGCTCATCACGATTCCGAACGAGAAACTTCTCAGCGTCCTCGGTCGGCAGATGAGTCTGCTCGACGCCTTCCGTGCCGCCAATGAGGTCCTTCGCGGAGCGGTGCAAGGCATTGCCGAGCTGATCACCCGTCCGGGCCTGATCAATGTGGACTTTGCCGACGTTCGGACGGTCATGTCGGAAATGGGAATGGCCATGATGGGTTCTGGAATGGCCAGCGGTGAGAAGCGCGCCCGGGAGGCTGCGGAGGCCGCCATAAACAGCCCGCTGCTCGAGAGTGTGAATCTTGCCGGAGCGCGCGGATTGCTGGTCAATGTGACGGCAGGAATGGATTTGTCGATCGGCGAGTTCGACGAAGTCGGTGAAATCGTTCAGGACCTCGCGGCGGACGAGGCCAGTGTGGTGGTCGGAACCGTCATCGACCCGGAAATGAAGGATGAGTTGAGGGTGACCATCGTTGCCACGGGAATCGCGAATCACATGCAAAAGGAGGCGGGCCGCCCCATGCGACTGGTCAAGCGCGCTGTCGGCGCCGAAAACATGATCCACGCGGATGCCGAACGCGATACAGCTCCCGCCGGACGGGATTTGAACACTCAGCGGGCGCGACCCTCGTCGCCTGAGTCTGCCCCACCGGCGCAGGCAAACATGAACTATCTGGACATCCCGGCGTTCCTTCGACGGCAGGCGGATTGACTCTCCGCGCACCGGCCGCGGTGTGGAATCACGCGGCCGGCGGGCCAGAGCGGTACACGGATAGTCGGATTGATGCCGATTCCGAGCGTCCTGCGACATTACCGTCTGGAAAGAGTAGGGTGTTGAATGCGCGCAACAGCTTGTGGAAGATGTGCAACATGTTGTAATATTCACACCCATAACGGAATGCTGCACCGCGTCAGACCCTGACCAGTGCCGTAATTGGGAGCCCGGCCGCCGTCACACGGTGAGGCCAAGCACAATAAAGATCAACACCATGAAACCGAGGTGCTCATGATTAGGCAGCGCACCCTGAAGAATGTCATCCGAGCCACCGGCGTCGGTCTGCACACGGGGAAAAAGGTCTATCTGAGCTTGCGGCCCGCCCCCGCAAACTCGGGAATCGTGTTTCGTCGCGTCGATCTGGACCCGGTGGTCGAAATCGAGGCGCGTGCCGAAAACGTTGGCGATACCCAGCTCTCGACGAGCCTGGCCAAGGACGGTTGTACCATCTCCACGGTCGAGCATCTGCTCTCCGCGTTCGCGGGGTTGGGTATCGACAACGCCTACGTGGACCTGAGCGCTCCCGAAGTACCCATCATGGACGGCAGTGCGGGTCCTTTCGTGTTCCTGATCCAGTCTGCCGGCATCGAGAAACAGAACGCGCTGAAGAAATTCACACGGATCAAGAAAACCGTGATGGTCAAGGACGGCGACAAGTGGGCCCGTTTCGACCCATTCGACGGTTTCAAGGTGGGATTCACCATTGATTTTGACCACCCGGCGTTCCGCGAGCGCCGCCAGCACGCGGAAATCGACTTCTCCACGACGTCCTTCCTGAAAGAGGTGAGTCGTGCGCGCACGTTTGGATTCATGCGCGATATCGAGTTCCTCCGGGACAAGCAACTCGCGCTAGGTGGCAGCCTCGATAATGCGGTGGTCGTGGACGATTTTCGAATCCTCAACGAGGACGGTCTTCGCTACGACGACGAGTTCGTCAAGCACAAGATTTTGGACGCCATCGGCGATCTCTACCTGCTGGGACACAGCCTGGTCGGAAGCTTTCGTGGACACAAGTCCGGGCATGCCCTGAACAATCGACTCCTTCGCACCCTCCTGGCTCAGTCGGATGCCTGGGAAGAGGTCATCTACGACGACGAGAAGAGCGCACCGATATCGTACCTGCATCCCGCGCAGCAGGGCGCGTAGGCCTCTATCGAGTAAGTCGGCGTCGGGCCAAGCGCTCCAGCGCCGGAGTCAATGCCGGATCATCGATCGCTCTCGCCGATTGAAGAATCAGCTGGGCAGCGGCATCCGACATGTGTGGTTTCCGAGTCGGGTGCTCCACCCGGACCGGAGTACTCCGAACGCGTAACTCCACCCGGCGCCCCGGGAGTTGCAGCTCCCTGCTCAGCAGAATTCGAATTTGCGGAAGCTGAAATCGCAGGCGAGTGAGCCAAGCGGAGGACTCCGCTTCGATGGTTACACGATCGGTTTGGACGCTCGCCAACCTCACATTGCCACGAAGCGGCGCAGGGACCACGTTTCGAAATCGAGCATCCAGTCGCACCAAGAGCGAGCATTGCTCTGACAGCCGGGACAATGCGCCGCCTTCATCCGTGACGAAGTTCCAAATTTTTCGAGTCGTCATCCCGCGTATCATACCAGCAGCTCAGATCGCGGTCTGGAGGATCCCGCTGGCGAACTCCAGTGCGTTTTTCCGGTATGATCGAGCGATTTTTCGATAGCGCCTCAAATGGAGCTGTACCACTAGATGGTCACGAAGATATTCCAAAAGGTATTCGGCAGCCGGAATGAACGGCTCATCCGGCGCATGGGCAAGACCGTTGAACGGATCAATGGGTTGGAAGCGGACTTGCAATCCCTCGACGACGGGGCATTGAGGGCCAAGACGGACGAGCTCCGGGCACGCCTATCGGATGGCGCTGCCCTGGATGATCTGCTGCCCGAAGCGTTTGCCGTTACTCGGGAGGCTGGGCGCCGAGTGCTCGGAATGCGCCATTTCGATGTGCAGCTCATCGGCGGGTTGGTCCTCCACGAGGGAAAGATCGCCGAAATGCGAACCGGTGAAGGCAAGACGCTGGTCGCCACGCTTGCGGCGTACCTGAACGCGCTGTCCGGTCAGGGGGTCCACGTAGTCACCGTGAACGATTACCTGGCGCAACGGGATGCGGAATGGATGGGACGGCTTTACGAGTTCCTCGGGCTGAGCGTCGGCGTGGTCGTCGCTGGCTTGGACCCGGCCGCCAAGCGAGCGGCCTATGCCGCGGACATCACCTACGGGACCAACAACGAGTTCGGCTTCGATTACCTGCGTGACAACATGGCGTTCAGCGCAGAGCACCAGGTCCAACGTCCGCTGAACTTCGGTATCATCGATGAGGTCGACTCCATTCTCATCGACGAAGCCCGCACACCTTTGATCATCTCGGGGCCGACCGAAGGCAGCGCCGATTTATATACCCGGATTTACCAACTGGTTCCAACGCTCGAGCGCCAACAGGACGAGGAGGGGCCCGGGCATTACAGCGTCGACGAGAAGACCAAGCAGTGCTACCTGACGGAGGATGGCCACCAGAAGATCGAGGATCTGATGGTCGAGAAAGAGCTTTTGAGGGAAGGCGAGAGTCTCTACGATCCAGCCAATGTGGGCCTACTGCACCATTTGAATGCCTGTCTTCGGGCATACGCTCTGTATAACCGAAATGTCGAGTACATCGTCCGCGACAATCAGGTGGTCATAGTCGACGAGTTCACCGGCCGCACCATGCCCGGGCGGCGTTGGTCGGATGGCCTGCATCAGGCCATCGAGGCAAAGGAAGGCGTAGCAATCCAAAACGAGAATCAGACGCTTGCCTCGATCACGTTTCAGAACTACTTCCGCCTTTACCAAAAGCTGTCGGGGATGACCGGTACGGCCGATACGGAGGCGTTCGAATTTCAGCAGATTTACGGTCTCGAGGTGGTCGTCATCCCCACACACATGCCCATGATCCGCGACGACATGGGCGATCTGATCTACCTGACGGTCAACGACAAGTTCAATGCCATCTCCGAGGACATCCGCGATTGCTATTCGCGCGGGCAGCCGGTGCTGGTGGGGACCACGTCGATCGAAACGTCGGAGCTTTTGTCTGACTTATTGACCAAGGATAAGATTCCGCACGAGGTCTTGAACGCCAAGCACCACGAGCGGGAGGCCGAGATCGTGGCCCAGGCCGGGCGCCCCGGTGCCGTGACCATTGCCACCAATATGGCGGGCCGCGGAACGGACATCGTACTGGGTGGCAATTTCCAGGCGGAAACGGATGCCTTGCCACCGGACACGAGCCAAGATCGGCGCGACGAACTGCGGCGCTTGTGGGGAGACCGGCACCGCCAGGTCATCGAATCCGGTGGGCTCCACATCGTGGGCACCGAGCGCCACGAGTCGCGGCGCATCGACAACCAGCTTCGGGGCCGATCCGGCCGGCAGGGCGATCCTGGCTCGAGTCGGTTTTACCTGTCCCTCCAAGACAACTTGATGCGGATTTTTGCGTCGGAGCGTGTGTCCGGCATCATGCAGAAGTTGGGCATGGAGGAGGGTGAAGCGATCGAGCACCCTTGGGTGACCAAGGCAATCGAGAACGCTCAACGCAAGGTCGAGGCGCACAACTTCGACATTCGGAAACAGCTGCTGGAGTACGACGACGTCGCCAACGACCAACGCAAAGTGGTCTACGAGCAGCGCAACGACCTACTGGGTGCCCAGGACATCGGCGACACCATTCAGGTCATGAGGGCGGATGTCTTGAATGGCGTCGTCGACCAGTTCATTCCGCCCCAGTCACTGCCCGAGCTGTGGGACGTTCCCGGGCTAACGCAGGCGCTAAAGCGGGATTTCGGCCTCGAACTCGACATCCAGGGTTGGTTGGACGCGGACGAGGAACTGCACGAGGAGCCTCTTCGAGCCCGAATCACCGAGGCGCTGGATCGTGTGATCACCGACAAGGAGACACAAGTCGGGAGCGGTTTCATGCGCCAATTCGAGAAGGTGGTCATGCTCCAGGTGTTGGATGCCCACTGGAAGGAGCATCTGGCAGCAATGGACTACTTGCGCCAGGGTATCCATTTGCGTGGATTCGCCCAGAAAAACCCCAAGCAGGAATACAAACGCGAAGCATTCGAGATGTTCAGTTCAATGCTGGAGCGCATCAAGCACGAGGTGATTTCCGTCATCGCGCGGGTGCAGTTCCAGCAGGAAATTCCACCCCAACAGGCGATGCCGAAGCCCGAGGCTAAGGCGCCAGCGGAGTTGAATTTCCGCCACGACGAGGTATCCGCCCTGGAAGAGCCTGCTCCGATGGCGGCCGCGGGTGGTGGCGGCGCATTTTCCCCCGGACCGAGTCGACGCCCGCCGGCGGAAGAGAAGCACGAGCCCTACGTACGGGACGGGCGCAAGGTCGGTAGAAACGAGCCGTGCCCCTGCGGGTCGGGCAAGAAGTTCAAGCAGTGTCACGGTCGACTGAAGTGATTTCATGACCAGCGTTTCCGAAAATCCGCTGGTCATTGCCGGTGTTCGACTCGGTACGGCTGCGGCAGGCATCCGCTACCAGGGGCGTGATGATCTCGCCGTGTTCGAGCTCTCCGAGGGAAGCTGCTGTGCTGCCATGTTCACGAGGAATGCGTTTTGCGCAGCCCCGGTAATCGTCGCCCGTAAGCATCTGGCTTCGGGGACGGCCACGAGGTATCTGCTCATCAACTCCGGCAACGCCAATGCGGGAACGGGGCCGGACGGACTCGGTCGAGCACACACCACGTGCGCGGCCCTGGCTGGACTTACCGGTTGCGCCCCCGAGGCCGTGCTGCCGTTCTCCACTGGCGTGATCGGTGAGCCCTTGCCGGTGGAGCGCCTCGTGTCGGGCCTCGACCCAGCCCTGGAAAGCCTCTCGGAGGACGGTTGGAATCGCGTTGCCCGGGCGATCATGACCACCGATACCAGGCCTAAGGTGGCGTCGTTACAGGCGCAGTTGGGGGGAAAGCGCATATCCATCACCGGGATTGCAAAAGGAGCCGGAATGATTCGGCCGGACATGGCAACCATGCTTGCCTATGTGGCGACCGATGCCTGCGTGGACGCCGCGGCACTCGATCGCTGTCTGCGGGGTGCGGCGGATGGGTCGTTCAATGCCATCACGGTGGACGGGGACACCTCGACAAACGACGCCTGCATGCTCGTGGCGACCGGTCGTGCGGGAAATCCACAAGTCGGGCTTGGCAGTGACGAGTTCCGCGCCTTGTTCGATTCGATTTGCGTCGTGTGCGAGACGCTGGCGCACGCCATCGTCCGAGATGCCGAAGGCGCCACAAAATTCATCGCGGTGCACGTTCGGGAAGGACGCGAGAAGAATGAATGCAGGCAAGTCGCCTACACGGTCGCTCACTCTCCGCTCGTCAAGACGGCGTTCTTTGCGTCCGATCCGAACTGGGGACGCATCCTCGCGGCAGTCGGTCGTGCGGGACTGGACGATCTTGACATCGATGCAATTCATATTTTTCTGGACGATGTGTGTATCGTCCGCTCCGGGGCGCGCGCCTCCGGTTACACAGAGGAGCAGGGGCAGGCGGTGATGGACCGGTCCGAGGTAACCATTACCATTGATTTGGGTCGTGGGAACGCCGAGGCCTGTGTCTGGACATCCGATCTGTCCGTGGAATACGTGAAGATCAACGCGGATTATCGCAGCTGATGCCGGCCGCCGACACCGTGCACGTGGCGGCCGGTGTGCTCAAAGACCGGAAAGGGCGAATTCTTCTCGCACAGCGGGCCGCCCAGACGCATCAGGGCGGGCTGTGGGAGTTCCCCGGTGGCAAGGTGGAACCCGGGGAAGGGGTCCAGGAAGCCCTGAGACGGGAATGGCGTGAGGAACTCGGTGTCGAGATTCTCGAGTCTGCTCCGCTGATTCGAGTTTGGCACCAATACGAAGATCGGTGTGTCCTGCTCGATACCTGGAGTGTCGAAAGATACGACGGACAGCCTCGCGGTTTGGAAGGGCAACCTCTGGTCTGGGCAGCGGCTGGAGAGCTCGAATCCGTTCCCATGCCGGCGGCCGATCGGCCGATTCTGACGACGCTCCGGTTGCCGGCCGAACTGATCATCGAATCCGTTCCGGGTGCGGGATCCGAAACATCCGCCTGGACCGTTCGGGGCGCCGATTGTCACCATCCCGCGCAGAGCCTCGCACTGCACCGCGCCGCGGCGCGAAGCGCAGACTCGGCAAGCGGTCGAGGCGGCGTGGAATGGGTCGCGGGCCTCTTGCAGAACCCAGCGGACGCGAAGTGGAGCCGCTCCCGGGAATTCGATTTCATCGTGTTCAGACCCGACGAGCCACAGGGGGATTGGTCCGGCTTGGCTGAGTTCCAGCACCAGACGGCTGTGCCCGTGTACCTTTCGGATATCACGGGTCGACTTACGCCGAGCCGTGCGCGTGAGTGGGGCGCTCAGGGCACCGCGCAACTTTTCGAATCATGAGACAAGGACTCGCCGTCGGCGCGATCCTAGGCGTCTCCCTGTGTCTGGGCTTTGCCATCGCCGCCGGTTGGTTCGATGTTTCCGATCGTGATGCGCCTGCGAATTCGGTCTCCGATAGCGACTGCGACCCGTCACTCTTCCCGTGCCGCATCATGCTGGGCCCCGTTCACGGTACATTTCGCCTCGGCCCGCCCGTAAGCCCGCTCGTGCCCATGCCCATCAATCTGACCATCGGCGGTAGTCCCATTAGCGATCCCATCGTCGAGTTCAGCATGCGGGATATGGACATGGGTTCGAATCGATACGGCCTCCTGGCTGCCGGCGCCGGTTTGTGGCAAGGGCAGGCGATACTGCCGATCTGCAGCGCAGCCCGCCTCGATTGGCTTGTCACTCTCAGTTTCACTGTCGACCATGACCGCCGAGCGCTACGGTTCGCGTTTTCCACCGTGCCCTAGCCCGCATCACTCACCGGGCTCCCGGATGAGAGTGCGGTTGTGGTGGTTTGCCCACGACTCACTGCGCGATTCCCAGGGCGGCCGATGCAACCTATCGCCATCGGTCGGATTGGTTCGCACTTGAAGCCGCGGGACTTTCGGACGATAAAGGGGCCTCGATCCGATTTGCGCCGCCGAGGTACGACGTGCCTATACACGAAATTCGCCACCCGCTCGTCCGTCACAAGCTCGGCCTCATGCGTCGCCACGATCTGAGCACCAAGCAATTCCGTGAGCTCGCGGCCGAGATCGGGCGTTTGCTTACCTACGAGGCTACCCGTGATCTGTCGGTGGAAAGGCACACGGTGCAGGGTTGGGCCGGAGAGGTAACCGTCGAGCGCATTGCCGGCAAAAAAATCACACTGGTGCCCATACTGAGGGCCGGTCTCGGCATGCTGGACGGCGCGTTAGACTTGATTCCGGGGGCGCGGGTCAGCGTCGTGGGTCTGCAGCGGGACGAGGAGACGCTCGAGCCTCAAACCTACTATGAGAAGTTCACATCCAGCATGGAAGAACGTTTGGCCCTGGTCGTCGACCCGATGCTCGCGACGGGAGGCAGCCTGATCGCCGCAGTCGACATGGTCAAGTGCTCGGGATGTACCCGCGTCAGAGCTCTGTGCCTCGTTGCCGCCCCCGAGGGTATCGCACGAATGGATGCAGCGCACCCCGACGTCGACATCTACGTGGCCGCAGTCGACGATCGGCTCAACGAACGCGGCTACATTCTGCCCGGCCTCGGCGACGCCGGAGACCGTCTGTTCGGCACCCGTTAAGCGCCGCGCAGCGCGAGGCGTTTCTGATCGCAGCAGTTGCCCGTTGCGGGCGAACCCCTCCAATCGATAACCGGTATCGAATCCGGCGGCGGAAACTTGGAACCGGGTTAGCCCGAGCGTTGCAGTGCGCCGTGAAAGGCGCGCTCTCTCAGTGGGTGAAATTCCCGCCCGGCAACTATCGCTCCAGCCGGTAGCAATCGGAGCGATCGCGCAGGTAACGAAGCGGCCGAAGCCTTCGGTGTAGAGGGTCATCATAGTGACTTGGCAAGCATGCAGGCCGTAACGAGTGGTGAACGCTGAGCAGGCCTCGGAAAGGGTAGTGCGGAAGCCGACCCGCCTGCACACAAGCTGATCTGGCCAGTCCTCCGCGAAATGACCGGATCCCGATGCACCCTCCTGTTTCAGCACGGCGGATCAGGAGAGGGCCCGATGTGCCGGCTACGCAGGCCCCACCGCTTGGCGGCTTGACTCGGTGCAAGCTTGTTCAATCTCGCCGCCAGAGGGCGGCGATGTCTTTCCGCCCGCCCACGTTCGGGCAGGAGAGCTTACCCGCGTCGCGAATGGATCAGGGTTTCCCTGAAGGGTTCGCTACATTTGCCCCTTCATCAGATCGACAAATTCCAGCATTAAAGCCTCGTCCAGGCCGCCAGCGAAAAGAATGTTCCTGATCTCGTGGGAAGTCCATTCGCTCGGGTTCGACTTGTTGGCCCTGGCAATGATTTCCGACTCCAGCGTTGGCTCGGACTCGGCAATGTCATGCAGCAGACTGACCTTATCTTTCTTCTTCTTTTTAGACAGTTCCAAAAGAACATCGGCAAGTTTCCATGAGACGCCGGTTTTGGTTTCACCGATGGGCTTGTTTTTCTTCGAAGCACCGTGGGCGAACCAAGCCAATGTATAGCGTATGGTGTCCTGGAGCGGCGTCAGGTCCTCTGGTTCGATTGCTTTCAGGTACATTCGAAAATAGGCGAGCTTCTGCAAATAAACCGAATCCTTGATTCCCAAACGATTCTTGAAGCCTTCCTGGGGCGGTCCGATGATTCGGCGCGGAAGCGGTTCGATCAAATTTTTCGCCGTGCCGATTTTTTGGCCGATGCCCTGGTACGACAAGTAGAGCGACTGCATCAAGACGGAGCTCACGGCCTCGAGGTCCTCCATAACCAGCCGGCCTTCTTTGGTTCTCAAGACCCGCGGGTTGGCATTGCTTCTCAGGTCAGCCTTGATAGTCGCTGCTTCGATTTTCGCCTCATTGAATGCATCGAAAAGATCTTGAAGGCCTGTCCCGGCGGCGAGTGCTACGTTCTTTTTATTGATTTCTTCTGAGACCTCGCCGAGCGTGGCAAGGTGGGCTTCTGTTCTTTTCCCAAGGGTCGTTATCTGAATCGTGGCGGACGGCGGTTGCGTATTCTCGATTGCGCCTCGGTCAGAATTGGCCTTTGTCCCGGCATGCTCGGGGTGGTTCGGATCCAGCAGGCGCTTCTGCTCCTCACTGCCGGCATCATCGAGGTTGTTCGTTTCTCTGACTTTCTGGCCGTAGGTGAGGCTTTCTTGCAGAGCTGCGGACACGGCGGTGTTCACATCCCCCTTTTTCCAGTCCGTTCCGGAGTAGACCGAGGATTCATACTCCAGCACCGTGCTGTTCGGCCCCTCTTCGAGCGAAGGCCGGCCCCGGTCGGTACCGGCCTTCCATCCCGTTAACGGCGCGTCTGCAATGTCGTACTCGGTGAGGTCTTTTCCGTAATCGTAGGGAGAAACCATGCGATTCTTGAATTCGATCTCGAGCCCGAAAGTCGTCGAGGCGTCGAATTTCCTTTGCACGGTGAAACAATTGGAGCTGGCCGGAGGCTGCGCACGATTCTCCGCAGGCGCAGTGTGGTCATCGGAGTGCGCCCCGGGAGCTTCAGTGATTGTCGCCCCGAGAGCCATTGCGCCCATCACGTCCGCCTCGTGCTCCAGAGCCGGGGCTCCGTTGATCGAAACACCTTCAGCCTGGACGCTCGTTTTGACCCGTCCGTGCATCGGTTGCACCACGTGCCGGCTCACGTGCGGATGATCCTGTGCTCGGGCGCGCCTCAAATCAATACCGCGGCCCTGTGCAAAGGCGCGTGCATTCAGCTGCACGGGGTTCAGGGAAGCGTCGTGTTCGCGCACGCCAGAGAGATTCATCCCGGAAAGTCGTTCCAGCCCGGCCCCCACTTCGTCCGGCATGCCCGTGCCATGCCCTGCCCCAGCGAGCCCGCCCCGGTTCGACAC
Source organism: Candidatus Competibacterales bacterium (assembly GCA_041587415.1). GTDB lineage: Bacteria > Pseudomonadota > Gammaproteobacteria > Competibacterales > JAHEDQ01 > JBFGYN01. Next base: position 36,100 of record JBFGYN010000002.1, read on the forward strand.
CGGACGGTGCGCGCCTGCCTGGCGTTGCGCCGGCTCGACGACATATCGGAGGATATCCTGCTCGTCGTACGTTCCCCCCTGCCGCTGCGCCGGCATCCCGAAGGCGCTCGCGAGCTGCTTGCCTTGCCTGGTCTGACGGGGGCTTTCATCGATGCTTTGCTGCAGCCCCCTCTGCGCGATGGACAGCGGCCGGCGGTTTACGAAATCGGGAGCATCGTGGCGTCGGACCGCGTCTGGGCGGGACGCGCCCGCCCGTGCCGAATTTGGAATTCGCTTTTCGGTAGACTCTTTCGAGCTGAATTTCCGGATCATGCTCAGCCAGCGATGATCAGCCTCATTTCTGAAAAGAAGGGTTTGCCGACAGGATAGGTGTTGCCACATCGTTCTGCCATGAACGCACGCTGGAGAAGTCGTCTGCCGAATTCGCTCCCAATATTTTTCTTGTTCATATGGGCGGCGCAATCGTTCAGGATTCATGTCGACTCTGGGACGAGTCCAGGCAACCCTCCAAGACGATGCTCGACACGCCGTCGCAGACCCGAGACGCAGCAAGCCGCGTCTTGACCAGCCCCACCGCAAGGGCGTCGCCGATGGTCTGTCTCGATTTGGGTCCGAAGGATGGAATTTGCGGAAAAACTGTTTCCAGCGGTTTCAGCCAGCCCTTTCGGGCTCACGATGACACGATGCCGGCAGGTGAGCAAAACTCCATCACTGCATTCGTTCGTCAAATGTGAGCGAGCCCGTCAATCCTGCCTCCCAAGGCAATTTTCGACGCGCCGCTGAAATTCTCCGGAATGGTGACGCAGCTCACTTGGTAGTCGTGGTGGAGTGAGCACAAGTTGTTGATTGTATTGGCGCTCCCTACGGGACTCGAACCCGTGTTACCGCCTTGAGAGGGCGGCGTCCTAACCACTAGACGAAGGGAGCGAGGTTTCGGAGTTCGGCGAGGCTGGTATTATACCCAGACCCCTAATCCACACAATAAACTTTGAATTGACAACCACACCACGGGTCTACGCCCGACCAGATCATTGCATCACCCGGGCGAATATCAGCCCCAACGCCCTAAAGGTGCTCTACCGACTCAAGAACGCCGGATTCCATGGGAGTCTGGTGGGTGGCGGCGTGCGCGATCTCCTGCTCGGTCGCGAGCCAAAGGATTTCGACATTGCCACCGATGCGAGCCCGGATGACGTGAAATCGCTGTTCGGCAATTGCCGACTGATCGGACGCCGGTTTCGCCTGGCGCACGTTCATTTTGGTCGCGAGATAATTGAAGTGGCCACCTTCCGGGCCTTGCACGACGGCGAAACCGACTGTGGTGAGGGGCTGCAAGATGAAAAAGGGCGGATCGTCCGGGACAACGTCTACGGGACCATCGAGGAAGACGTTCAGCGTCGCGACTTTACGGTCAACGCGCTCTACTACAACATCGATGACTTTTCCGTCATCGATTACGTGGGCGGCGTGGAGGATTTGAACGAGGGTTTGATCCGTATTATCGGTGACCCGGAGCAGCGCTATCGCGAGGACCCGGTCCGTATGCTTCGAGCCATCCGATTTTCCGCTAAGCTCGGCTTTCGCATTCACCCGGAAACGGAAGCACCGCTGTTCGAGTTGAGTGGGCTTTTGGACGACATACCGTCCTCGAGGCTTTTCGAAGAGGTGTTGAAGCTATTCTTGTCGGGGTACGGCGTACAGACGTTCGAGGTGCTCAGGCACTACGGCCTGTTCGGGCATTTGTTTCCGGAAACGGAGGAGGCGCTGTCGCGGGAGGAAGACCACTTTCCCCACACGCTGCTCATCCGTGCATTGGAAAATACCGATGCGCGAATTGCAGAGGGCAAGTCCGTGACCCCGGCATTCCTTTACGCTGCACTGCTCTGGGAGCCGCTGCGAGAGCGCTACGCTTTGATTCGGGCCAACGAACCGGACATGGACGATAATCGAGTCATGCAATTGGCCGCGGACGAGGTTACGCGGGAGCAATTGCGCAGTACCTCGGTGCCGAAACGCTTTTCATTGCCCATGCGTGAGATTTGGTTTCTACAATGGCGTTTGGAACAACGCCAGGGCAAGCGGCCGGCTCGATTGCTGACGCATCCCCGTTTTCGGGCCGCGTACGATTTTCTCTTGCTGCGGCGCGATGCCGGCGAGGAACTGTCGGAACTCTGCGATTGGTGGACACGCTTTCAATCTGCTGGTATCGAAGACCAGCATGGCATGGCGTCGCACAACGACCGACGCCCGCGCCGCAGGAGCCGCCGATCGCAGCGTCGATCCAAGGACGCTGGAACAGCGCCTGCTGACTAGACATCATGTTTTGACCTGCTCCGCTTCCGTCAGAAAACAGTGTGTTCCGGTCTGCGCTCGTTCGGCCCGAGCACGATCTTGGCCGCCTGCAGCACGGAACCACCCTGGTGGTGCGCCCCTTCCTTCAAATCGGAGCTTCGGCTACGCTCTCCCGTGGCGAGGTGCACGCCGAACCATTACAAGCGCACGCTCATTCGGAAGCCTGGGCAGCGGCGCGGGATAGCGTCGACCGGTCCGACGAGACATTCCAGGAAAATCACGTCACCTTGCGACACCCATGTCTCGAATCCAATGAGCCAGTCGGCGTCGGTTTACATCGCTTTGGGCAGCAATCTCGGCGACCCGCCGAGACAGATTGCGGATGCCGTCTGCGAGTTGGCACACCTTGCCCTCAGCGGGTCGGTCGAGCGGTCACAGCTTTTTCGCAATGCTCCGCTGGGGTGTGCCGACCAGCCGGACTTCTTCAATGCTGTGGTGCGATTCGAAACGAGGCTGTTTCCCATGGGGCTTCTGGAGGCTTTGCAGAGCATCGAGCAGCGCCATGGGCGGGTGCGCCGAGAGAAGTGGGGTGCCCGAACCCTGGATCTCGACTTGCTCCTGTACGGCGGCGGGCGGATCGATCATCCCCGGCTCCGAGTGCCGCACCCGGAAATTGCGGAGCGTGCGTTCGTTCTCCGTCCGATGTTCGATCTGAATCCCGCTGAAATCGTGCCTGGAATGGGAAGCGTTCGGCAACTGCTCGAAACCTGTCCCCCCTGGCGCATGGAATGGGTAACATGGCCGCTCTGAGCCAGTCAGGCACGACGGCGAATTAACCATATGAATTCTGAATCAGCCGAAGACCGATCGCCGGTGACGTTGCTATCGCTGGCAAAGATGAAACGCGACGGTGAAAAAATAGCCGTGGTGACGGCCTACGACGCGGCCTTCGGACGAATCGCGGGCGAGGCAGGCGTCGACGTCATCCTGGTGGGAGATTCGCTCGGAATGGTGGTTCAGGGCCGTGACACGACAATCCCGGTGACGGTCGAGGAGATGGTCTACCACACGCGCATGGTCTCTCGCGGATCCAGCCTGCCGTTGCTGATGGCCGACTTGCCGTTCTTGAGCTACGCAACGCCGGAGCGGGCGTTGCGCAGTGCCGAGAAGCTCATGCAGGAAGGCAATGCACAGATGGTCAAGCTGGAAGGTGGACAAGCTTACCTGGAAACCGTTCGACGCCTGACCGTCAACGGTGTTCCGGTTTGCGGCCACCTGGGATTGCTTCCGCAATCGGTACACAAGCTTGGCGGCTACCGAGTCCAGGGTCGCGAGCAAGGCGCCGCCCAGAAAATGATCGAAGATGCACTGGCGCTGCAGGAAGCCGGGATCGATCTTCTCGTGGTGGAGTGTATTCCGTCCGAGTTGGGGAAGAACCTGAGTGAAACATTGAAAATCCCCGTGATCGGCATCGGAGCGGGGCCGCACTGCGATGCCCAGGTGCTGGTCCTGTACGACCTGCTCGGCATTACGCCGGGTCGGACGCCGAAATTCGCTAGGAACTTCCTGGACGGCGCGCAAAGCATTCAGGGCGCATTACAGGCCTACGTGCGCGCCGTAAAGAACGGGGCGTTTCCGTCCCCGGAGCATAGTTTCTGAGCGCCTTGCCGGGAACCAAAGTAGCGGGAGACTCGTTTGGCACTGTTGTTGATCGAACGTATAGACGATCTTCGGGCACGCATTGCCGAATGGCGGTGTGCCGGTGAGCGCACGGCCCTGGTCCCTACGCTGGGCAATCTTCACGGCGGGCACCAGTCGCTCATGGAGGTGGCGCGCAGGCAGGCGGATCGGGTCGTTGTCAGTATATTCGTCAACCCGATGCAGTTCGGTCTGGGGGAGGACTACGAGAACTACCCCCGGACCATGGAGGCGGACCGGGAGCGCCTCGAGCAGGTGGGCGTCGAGGTGCTGTTTGCTCCGCTCCTCGCGGAGGTGTACCCGAACGGCTATAACGATGCAACCCACGTTGAGGTACCCGTCTTGTCGGAGACCCTCTGCGGCGCGGCGCGGCCTGGCCACTTCCGAGGTGTTGCGACCGTGGTCTGCAAGTTGTTCAACATGGTTTCGCCGGACATTGCCGTATTTGGCGAAAAGGATTGGCAGCAACTCACCGTCATTCGGCGCATGGTGGAGGACTTGACGCTTCCGGTGCAAATCGTCGGCGCACCGACGGTTCGTGAAGACGATGGTCTAGCCATGAGCTCACGAAACGCCTATTTGAGTTCGGCCGAGCGATTGCTTGCGCCGGCACTGCACCGAATCATGGAGGAGGCGGCAGAGAGAGTCCGCAGCGGTGCGGGGGACTATCCGGCCATCGAGCGGGCCGCTATGGAGACACTCTCGGAGGCAGGCTTTCGACCGGATTACTTTGCCGTGCGCCGCGGTGATACCTTGACTGAGCCCATACCCGGCGCCCCGACCAGCGATTTACGCATCCTGGCCGCTGCCTGGCTTGGC
>JBFGYN010000003.1:0-34850 GCA_041587415.1 Candidatus Competibacterales bacterium
GCAAACCCGTCGAAAGGCGGGGACGCAAAGCTACGGGTCTACCGCTTCCTGGAGCCACGACGGCCGAGTTCCCACGGCGGGCGCTTACGCGCTCGAGCAGAAATGGACGGCGCGCCCTTTCGGTAGCGCCGCGTAGGAGTTGAACATGCACCTGCCCGTTTTTTCACACCGACTCTCTTACGGATTCCGCGTCATCTCCCACGATGACGAGTCCGAAGTGTGGCGGACCATGGTCATACTATGGAGCGCCGCAGTTCTTGTTGGCCTGGTTGCCGTCCTTGGGATTGGGAGCGCCCTCGTTCACAGCGAGACGTATCACCGATTCCTGGAATCGCGTGTTCATGCGCCACCCGGTGAGATGGGTGAACAGGCGTCCCAGTTGGCGGCGCAGGTGCGCACATACCTGCGATCGGACGGAATCGGCCTCATCGACGAATTGTCTTTTACGAACCGTGAGCGGCTCCATTTTGCAGAAGTCCGCTCACTCATTCGGGAGGCCGGCCAAGTTCTCTACGTTGCGGCCCATGCGGCGGTGCTGCTCGTGGTTGGCGTATTGGTTCGGTCACTGTTCTACGGGCGTTTCGCACTCGCGATCGTAGGCGATTTTCTCATGCGCAGTTCGTTCATCCTGATACTGGGGGTCGCTGCCGCGAGCGTCGCGCTGTTTGTGGATTTCGATCAGAGTTACTACGAGCTGCACCAGATGCTATTCGTGTCCACTAACTGGCTGCTTCCTGCAGATTCGCTCACGCTTCGGTTATTTCCATCTCAGTACTTCATTCAATTCGCGATCGGTTGGGGAGCCGGAGTTCTCACCTTTGCATGCATTTTGGCAGCGATTGGTCGGTTGCTCCGACTCACTGCCCACGAGCGTGGGCCCGCAGCCCGCTGATAGTCGTCCTGCTGCGCGGGCAACTCCGGTTAGGCTGCAGCCCGCGAGATAACCCAGTTAGGTGTCGCACCGGGTCGGCTCCGGGCTACACTGCCGCCAACGAAGATAGCGGAGGCGGTTCCATGGAAATGCTAGCCGACTATGGCCTGTTCTTGGCCAAGACGGTCACGGTGATCGTTGCGATCTTGACCGTGGTGGTGGGTGCGGGCGCAGCGGCCACCGCCGCGAAGGGCCGCGGAGGGCCGCGCGAGAAGGTTGAAGTTCGGAATCTCAATCAGCGCTACGAGCAAATGGCGGATGCGCTGCGAGCCGAAATCCTGTCAAAGCGGGCATTTCGCCAGGAGCGGCGCAAACGTCGTCGTCAACGGCGCAAGACTGAGCGGGGGCGCACGGACACCGAATCCCGAAAACGGTGCCTGTTCGTGCTCGATTTTCATGGCGACATACGTGCCTCGGCGGTGTCCGCGCTCCGGGAAGAGGTTACGAGCGTGCTTACGGTTGCACAGCCCGACGACGAAGTCTTGATTCGGCTTGAGAGTGCGGGCGGTCTGGTTCACGCTTACGGATTGGCCGCATCCCAGCTGGTGCGCATCAAGGAGCGTGACTTGCCTCTCACCGTCGCCGTCGACAAGGTGGCCGCGAGTGGCGGGTATATGATGGCCTGCGTCGCTGATCGAATTCTTGCCGCACCGTTCGCCGTCCTCGGATCCATAGGCGTGGTTTCACAGCTGCCGAATTTCCATCGGCTGCTGAAACGACACAACGTCGACTTCGAGCTTTTCACTGCGGGTGAGTTCAAGCGAACGGTCACGTTATTTGGGGAAAACACCGAGGACGGGCGGCGTAAGCACCAATCGGACATCGAAGACCTGCACACGCTGTTCAAGGATTTCGTCAAGGAGCGCCGCCCGCAGGTCGATATCGATCGCGTTTCCACAGGCGAGCACTGGTTTGGGCGACGGGCGTTAGACATTCGCCTGGTGGATGAGCTCAAGACAAGCGACGACTACCTGCTTTCGGCCCACGAATCCTCGAGCCTATTTTCTGTCCGATTCATCAGCCGCAAAGGTCTCGCTGAGCGGGTCGGCGAATTTGCTCACCGAGCCCTGCATCGAGGAGTAGACGGGGCAGTGTAACGAGCGGGTTCGCGCACCCGTGCCGAGTGAAACCGCTTGCAGCGGCCGGACGCCCCACGTGTCATGCCGGTTTGCCGAGGCTCTGCGCGACTTCCCCGCGTGATTTCTCACGAGCCTCCTCATCGCGAAGCGCCTTCATGCCGTAAGCATGCCGGTTGATGAGATCCTCGATTTCGTAGGCCAACTCGTAGTTGATCCGCCCGTCCTTGGGCACGAGTTTACTCACCTCGTCCTTCGCTTCCGGATACATTTTGAGCCTCGAGTTCAGCGCGATGTACTCATCTCCGCTAATCTCCTGCTGTTGAAACTCCTGCTGGCCATAGTCGTTTCGAATGCGCGCAGCCATGATGCCCCAAAGGCACACGAACGCTCCGGCCAGGAGCACCTCAGCGATCCAAAGTCCGTGCTCACCGGACGACAGCGCCGCAAGGCCGCCAATTACGATGCACAGCCAGAATCCCAGTATGTAGTGTTTTCTAGTGTCCTCGAAGCGTGCAAATCGAATTCGCATAGTGTCCGTCCTCGATGATGTGTGGAGGTATGGGCGTTGGTTCGGTCATCACGTGTCGACTGGCAATATTAGCGCATTGCGAGGAATCTGGGATGCCCGCTCAGCCGTAAGTTGAGAAATTCCGATTATTTGGAGTACGTCCGATGAAGGGTCTTTTCATTCGCCGCGCCGGGGCGGGCACCGTGGCGCTGCTTCTCGCGTCACTGCTGTTCTCGGCGCCGCGCGGGGCGGACGCTGTCGTAAAGAACGGCTTCGACCTAACCGGCGCCGACGTGCCGGACAGCGAAATTCTGCAAGGCGGTCCGCCGAGGGACGGCATTCCCGCCATCGATTCCCCGATGTTCATCGGTGCGGCCGAGGCGAGCCACGTGGCAGATGATCAGCGGGTTTTGGGCATTCATCGCCACGGAATCGCGAAGGCGTACCCCATTGCAATCATGAACTGGCACGAGGTTGTCAACGACCGCTTCGGCGATGAGCCGGTGGCGGTTACGTTCTGTCCGTTGTGCGGAACCGGCATGGCGTTTCAATCTCACATTGCCGGTGCTGCTCGCAGCTTCGGCGTATCGGGCCTGCTCTACAATAGCGATGTGCTCCTATACGATCGGCAGACCGAGTCGCTCTGGTCGCAGATCGCACGGCGGGCGATCAGCGGGCCGCTAAAGGGGACGCGATTGAAGATGGTAACCCTCAGTCACACGTCCTGGCGCGACTGGCGCCACCGTTACCCCGACACGATGGTCCTCTCCGAGGAAACGGGATACCGGCGCAATTACGACCGCGACCCGTACCGCGGCTACGACTCGAGCGAAAAACTGTTCTTTTCTGTCGCGCCCTACGGTGCGCGTTACCATCCGAAGGAACTGGTTATCGGACTCGAGATCGACGGACAGGAGCGCTGCTATCCGTTTGCCGAACTCGCGAAGGTCAATGGACGTTTCACCGAAATTGTTGCGGGCAGAAATCTCACTATCGAATTCGATGCCGAGAATCGAACCGGGCGAGTGCTGGACGAGGACGGAGTCGAGCTGCCGACGGTCATCGCCTTCTGGTTCGCGTGGTCCGCGTTCCACCCGGACACCGGCGTATTCGAAGCGCCCTGATCGACTCGGCCTGCGTGATCCCGACCACTCAATCCGAGGGCTCTCGGGAGCGTGGTTCCGGCGTCCCGAACAGCCGCAGCGGCTGAATCATCCACTCCAGATACGAGAGTGTGGCTCTGTGCATCGTTGCCGCAAACTGCGAATAGATCTCCGGTCCCGACGTGATATCGAGTCTTTCCTCGGTCAGACGCCCGTCCTGCAGCGAAACGCGCCGCTGGGTTACTTTCGTTGCGGCCGGTGTTCCGGAGATCTCGGTGAACTGATATTGGAATCCAAACGAAGAAAACGGCAGACTCTGCCGCTCTCGCTCGATCGGTGGTCTCGATTCGCTTACGTCAACGGCAGTTGCGTCGGATTTTCTCGCCAGGTACTTGAACACGTCTAAGCTCCGTTCTGTGGTGCATCATTGATACGGGTGACGCGGCAGTGTTACTCGAAGGTTCTCTCGAGCGCAACAGCAGCGTTTCCCTAGCCCGAAAAGCTCACCGGGATTCGGGAATGGAAGTGGATTCGGCAAGGCAGTTTGGGCCGAGTTTCGAATTGCAGGCACCGTTTCGGATCGGGGAGTTCGGTGGCAGCTGAAAGGAGCCGCTCACCGGAGCAATTCATCGCCAAATGTCTCGCCCGATGCGAATTCCGCATCAAACCCATGAGGTCTTTAACGGGAATGCCCGAGTATCTGACGACTCGAGAAGTGGCAGACTTGTTGCGCATCAAGGAGCGCAAGGTCTACGAGCTGGTTGGAGAAAATGCCATTCCTGTCAGCCGAGTTACTGGTAAGCTGCTGTTTCCAAGAAAAATGATTGAGGCTTGGGTGCGTCGCCACACGGAGTACCGCGACGCCACGGAAGGGCTGGGGGCGCATCCGCAGGTGCTGGCGGGCAGTCACGATCCTTTGTTGGAATGGGCACTTAGAGAGTCGGGCAGCGGGGTTGCCACCTATTTCGACGGCAGCTTGGTCGGCCTGGAGCGCATGGCTGCAGGGGAAGCGCTGGCGGCGGGGGTCCATCTCTTCGAGCCCGAGAGAGCGGATTGGAACGTGGATCATGTCCAACGGTTTCTGGCGGCGATGCCCGTCGTGCTCCTACAGTGGGCGTGGCGCAACCAGGGATTGATTTTGGCAGCCGGCAATCCCCTCGAGGTCGCGTCAATCCGCGACGTCGCGGAGCTGCGAATGATCCCTCGCCAGGCGCAATCCGGCAGCCACCGATTGCTCGAGCATTTGCTTCGTGCCGAGCAGATGAATCCCGAATCCATATCGTGGGTGGCACCCTGCGCGCGCAGCGAAGCCGATGTGGCGATGGTGGTCTGCGACGGTAAGGCGGATGCTGGATTCGGAATCGAAGCCGTGGCGCGCCAGTTCCGATTGCATTTCGTGCCACTGTTTCGTGAGCGCTACGACCTGGTGGTCTGGCGGCGGGACTACTTCGAGCCCGAGTTTCAACGTCTGCTGGATTTCGCGCGAGCGCCCGCTTTCGGACTCCGTGCGCGGGAGCTTGGTGGCTACGATCTCTCGGATACAGGGCGTGTTCTATACAACAGTCCGTAGTGCACCGACCCGGCCGCTACACCGCTTCGCGGCTCGCACGCCTTGTTGTCGGAAGTCCGAATTTCGCGGGCCGGACACACGGTGTCGCGGCGCATCCGACGCACGTCTCTAGTGCCTGGCATGCTGGTCCGCATTCGGGAAGAACAGTTGTTGACCGTTCAGGCGAAAACTCGCGATTGCAGCCTGCCCATCGAGCCCAGTCAACCAATCGATGAATACCTGACCGGCATCGGCTTTGACCCCGGCGTGCCGTGCCGGATTGACGAGGATAACGCCATACTGATTGAACAGCCGGTAGTCGCCTTCGAGCAGAATTTCGTGACTCCCCTTGTTCTCAAAGCTGATCCACGTGGCACGGTCTGTCAGGGTATAGGCGTCCATCCCTCGGGCAGCGTTCAGAGTTGCGCCCATACCCGAGCCCGTTTCCCGATACCAGGTTCCGCTGGCGGAACGAACGTCCACGCCGCTTTGAGCCCACAGGGCCAGTTCCTTCTGGTGTGTGCCGCTGTCATCTCCCCGTGAGGCGAAGGGCGCATGGGTTTCCGCTATTCTCCCGAGTGCTGCCGTGACATCCCCGCTGCCGCGGATAGCCGCAGGGTCTGCCGGCGGTCCGACGAGGATGAAATCGTTGTACATGACATCCTGGCGACTTACCCCCCAGCCATTGGCGACGAACTGCTCCTCCGCCGATCTGGCGTGCACCATGAGCACGTCGCCGTCGCCGTTTTTCGCGTTCTTCAGGGCCTGGCCCGTCCCGACCGCGACCACGCGCACCTCGATCCCCGATTCTTCGCTGAAAGCGGGCAGTATGTGATCGAACAAGCCTGAGTTTTCCGTCGATGTGGTGGATTGCAGAATGATGTAGCGATTCTCCGCAAGAGACGGCGGCGGGGTGGCCAAGGTGAGCAAGGCAACCGCAAGCAAACCGGTCGCTGACAGGTTCTGTGCGCCAATGATCCACACGATGCTGCTACTCCCAGGTCGTTGTTGATTCCGCGCTCAAAGCACGATTCGGCCGGCGAGGAAATCCGTGGCCCGTGCCGACATGGCGTCCTCGAAAAAGGATGGCGCCGTGCCGAGCTCCTCGATGCGTCCCCGATACAAGAAAATCACTTCGCCCGCCAAGCGCTTCGCCTGCCCTAAATCGTGGGTGACCAGCACGATCTTGGTCCCGGATTCGTGAGCCACCTGAATCAGACGTTCAATGGTAAGTGTCGACGCCGGATCGAGACTAGCGGTGGGTTCGTCGAGAAATAGGACCTCCGGCTCCTGGCAGAGGGCGCGTGCCATGGCGAGGCGCTGCTGCTCCCCACCCGATAGGCGTCGTGCCGGCGTATCGGCCAACCCGAGCAGCCCCGCCGCCTCGAGCCAGAAACGCGCGCGTTCGGTCAAACCGGCGTAAGGATATGTGCGGCGGGCCTTGAGTGCGTAACGCACATTGGCAACAGTGGACCGTCGCAGAACCACCGGACGCTGGAAGACCATCGCCTGCCGCCTGCGAATCTCGTCGTCGGCGACCTTGCCGCGCCAGTGAATCGAACCGGATGTGGGTCGAATCAAGCCGTGCAGAAGACGCAGCAGCAGACTCTTGCCCGCGCCGTTCGGCCCTAGCACCACGGTTATCGCACCTACCGTCAAATTCAAATGTATGGCGTCTATGAGCCGACGGCCCTGCGCCTCGAAAACCAAGTCGCTGGCGACGAGGGGCAGAATCGAGTGAGGTGGTCGCGGAATCGAGCTTGAACGCCCGATCAGCAACGCGAGATCACGCATAGGCGGACCTCGCAGCCGTGGAATTCAGAGCCATGACCAGACCGTTGATCGTGAAGGCAAGGCCGAGCAGGATCAGGCCCAGCGCCAGGGCGAGCCCCAGGTTGCCCTTGGATGTCTCGAGAGCAATGGCTGTCGTCATGACGCGGGTCACGTGGTTGATATTCCCACCCACGATGATGACGGCGCCAACTTCGGCGATGGCGCGGCCAAAACCGGCGAGCGCCACCGTGAGGAGCGTGTACCGACCGTCCCAAATCAGCGTGGCGATCAGGTCCAGTCCGGATACACCCATGGAGCGCAATTGCTCGTCGTACTCGGCATGTAAGTCTTCCAGCACTTGCCGGGTGAGCGCCGCGACGATCGGGGTGACGAGAAGCGCCTGGGCAACGATCATTGCCGACGGCGTGTAGAGTAGTCCCAGCACGCCCAGTGGTCCCGAGCTGGACAGGATGAGATAGACAACCAGCCCTACGACCACAGGCGGCAGGCCCATGAGCGCATTCAGCAACACGGTGAGCACGCCGCGACCCCGAAATCGATGTACGGCAATTGCCGCGCCAAGGGGTAACCCGAGGACGCAGGCGATCAACACCGCGGTCAAGCTAACCTGCAGGGAAAGGGAAACAATCTCGAGCAAGTCGTGATCACCCGAGAGGATCAGACGAAACGCCAGGCTGAACGCATCCGTGAGGTCTTGCATTGCCAGGACATCAATTCAAGAACCGGCGATCAGGCTAGCATACCTATGCGTTCTGTCCAGTTACACCGAGCCATGGAAAAATAAAAGACAAAAAAGCATTAAAAAGCACAATTTTTTTCGCCCAGCTTCCAGAGCACCGTTTACATCCACCGGCTCCCGTCAGCCGCCAAACAAAGCGAGCGTTTTCCGGACGCCAAGTCAAAGCCAACACCCGTCGCAACCGTGCCGCGCGTGCTATATGCGGTAAGATCGCCTGGCGAGCCGAGTAACTCACCGGAGCCCGGGCCGAGGCAGCCAGCCGTGACCTGCACCCGGTCAGGCTCTCGCAATAAGAGCAGACAGTGCCGTTCGAGGGAGGAGTCTTACCGTGATCAAGTATTTTCTGTTGGGGGTCGCACTTTTCTCCGTTGGGATCGGCACCGCGCCGGCCCAGGAGCCGGTAAAGATCGGGATGGTGACGACCCTGTCCACAAAGGCGGGTTATCTTGGCGAAGACATCCGCGACGGCATGCTTCTCGCCATCCATCAGGAGCAGGGCAAGCTCGGCGGCATCCCGGTGCAACTTCTGGTGGAGGACGACACGCGTAAACCGGAGAAAGGGCGGCAAATCGCCGAGCGTTTCATGGAGCGCGACGGCGTGCGAATCATGACGGGAATCGTCTTTTCCAACGTGGCAATGGCGGTGGTTCCGAAAGTTGTTCGCGAGGGTGTTTTCTACCTGAGCCCGAATGCCGGCCCATCCGCACTCGCCGGTGAAGGCTGCCACGAGAACTATTTCAACGTTGCCTGGCAGAACGACAATCTCCACGAGGTAACGGGGCAGTACGTGAACGACACCGGCCACCAGAGCGTTTATCTGCTGGCACCCAACTATCCGGCAGGCAAGGACGCATTGGCCGGGTTCAAGCGCTACTACAAGGGCGAGATTGCAGGCGAGGTGTACACCAAGTTGGGGCAGTCGGACTATGCGGCCGAGCTCGCCTCGTTGCGTGCGGCGAAGCCAGGAGCCGTGTTTTTTTTCTTGCCAGGCGGCATGGGAATCAACTTCATCAAGCAATTCGCTCAGGCAGGATTGAAAGACCAGATTCCCTTGTACGGGCCGGCCTTTTCCTTTGACGAGCGCCTGCTCCAGGCGGTGGGTGACGCGGCGCTAGGCGTCGTCAACGGGTCCCAGTGGACCCACGATCTGGACAATCCCGAAAACCGCGCATTCGTCGCAGCATTTCGCGAAGCCTATGGCCGCACACCGACCCTCTATGCGAGCCAGGGATACGATACTGGGCGACTGATTGGCAGCGCCCTCGCTGCGGTGGGTGGCGATCTCTCCCGGGACGGCGCATTTCGCGACGCGTTGCGCAAGGCCGACTTCGCGTCCGTTCGCGGACCCTTCCGCTTTGGGCCGAATCAGCACCCGATCCAGGATCTCTACGTCCGAGAGGTGGTACAGACCGACGACGGTCGCTTCACGAATCGGACCCTGAAGAAGGTTTTCACCGACCATGCCGACGCCTACGTTGCCCAGTGCAAGCTCTAGCCCCCATTGCTGACTCCCGCTGCCGCCATGTCGCTTCTCTTCGAGCAGGTGCTAAACGGTGTACAGCTGGGAGTCATGCTGTTTTTGATGTCGGCGGGGTTGACGCTGGTGTTCGGCATCATGAACCTCATCAACCTGGCCCATGGCTCCTTTTACATGATCGGCGCCTATGCGGCGGCCACTGTGCAGGCCGAAACGGGGAGCTTCATGCTCGGCCTCTTTGCCGCTTTGCCCGCAACGGCCCTCGTGGGCATGGTCGTGGAGTTGCTGGTGCTGCGCCGCCTCTATCAACGGGAACATCTGGATCAGGTGCTCGCCACATTCGGCCTGATTCTGTTTTTCAACGAGATGATTCGAATTCTATGGGGCCGGCAGCCATTGTTCATGGATGTCCCGCAACTGCTCAGCGGGACCGTAGACGTCATTCCGGGTGCGCCTTACCCCGCGTACCGTCTGGCCATCATCGTCGTTGGCATCCTGGTCGCTGGACTTCTCTATCTCCTGATCACCCGGACGCGCCTCGGCATGCAGATTCGCGCCGGGGCCAGTAATCGCGAGATGGCGGGCGCCCTCGGTGTCAACATCGGCCTCCTGTTCACGTTGGTGTTCGGCCTGGGAGCCATGCTTGCCGGCTTGGCAGGGGTCATGGCGGGGCCGATTTTTGCTGTCGAGGCCGGAATGGGCGAGAGCATACTGATTGTTACCTTCGTCGTGATCGTCATCGGCGGAATTGGCTCGGTCCGCGGCGCACTGGTTGGTGCCTTGCTGGTGGGCTTGGTAGACACCCTGGGCCGGGTATACTTTCCGAGCTTGTTCCGATTGTTTCTACCGGCGGCTGACGCGGACGGCGTTGCCGCCTCGGTGGCTTCCATGAGCATCTACATCCTCATGGCCGCGGTGCTCGTGTGGCGCCCGAAAGGCCTTTTCCCGGCGCGGGGTTGACCTCGAAATCTCATGGGGGCCCGCCGCTTCAGCATCGTCCTCGTGGGCGCCGGCCTATTCGCTGCGATCCCGCCGTTGGCGGAGTTCTTCGGCGAACCCTTCCTGGTCTCACTGTTCAGTCGCGTCTTGATTTACGCTCTGGCTGCGGCAAGTCTGGATTTGATTCTCGGATTTGGCGGCATGGTCAGCTTTGGCCACGCCGCATATTTCGGAGTCGGGGCGTACACGGTGGGCATCCTCTCCCACCATGGCTACGAGGGAACGCCTCTGCTGGAATGGCCGTTCGAGCTTGCCGGAACCAGCGCCGCGCTGCTGGCCTGGCCCAGTGCCGTGTTGATCTCGGCATTGTTTGCGGCCGTCATCGGCGCGCTATGCCTTCGAACCGCCGGCATCCACTTCATCATGATCACCTTGGCCTTCGCCCAGATGCTCTATTTCATGAGCGTTTCTCTGGAGCGCTATGGGGGTGACGACGGACTCCTGATCTGGGAGCGGAGCGCCATCCCGGGAATTGACCTGGCGGACGACGTCACTTTCTACTACGTGTGTCTCGGAGCTCTTGCCTCGTTCGTGTTTCTCGCCGGGCGACTCGTCAATTCGCGATTCGGCATGGTCATCCGCGGCGCCAAACAAAACGAACGCCGAATGCATGCGCTTGGTTTCCCCGTGTATCGATACCGTTTGACCTGCTTCGTGCTCGCGGGGGCCGGTGCCGGTCTGGCCGGGGCGTTGATCGCCAACCAGACCGAGTTCGTCAGCCCCGAACTCTTGCATTGGACGCGCTCGGGCGAGATTCTCGTCATGGTCATACTGGGTGGAATGGGCACTCTGTACGGCCCTGTGCTCGGTGCGACCGCCCTTCTGCTGTTGGAGGAGTTGTTTTCGACTTACACCGAGCATTGGTCGGTGTTCCTGGGCCCGGCGCTGGTGCTGGCCGTATTGTTCGCGCGCCGCGGGCTCTTCGGGTTCCTGGCCGGTGGGACCCGGTCCGATGGGTGAGCCGTTGCTGGTGGTGAAGGGGCTCAACAAGCGGTTCGGGGCCGTGATCGCCAGTCAGGATCTGAGTCTGGAGGTTCGAGCCGGCGAGCTTCACGCCTTGATCGGGCCCAACGGCGCGGGAAAGACGACCGCACTGGGGCAACTGGCCGGCGAGTTGGCACCCGACGGCGGTTCGATCCTGTTTTCGCACCGCGACATTACGCACCTGCCAGTGCACGCCAGAGCCCGTTTCGGATTGGCGCGCTCCTACCAGATCAGTTCCCTGTTCGAGGAGTTCACCGTGCTCGAGAACGCGATGCTTGCCGTTCAAGCGCACCAGGGTCACAGTTTTCGATTCTGGCGCCGTGCCGCCGGCGAGACTGCGCTTCGAGAGCCCGCGCTCGGTGTCCTGGAGCGCATGGGCTTGGCGGATCGCGCGGGTGCAACGGTGTCTTCACTCGCCCACGGCGAGCGGCGGCAACTGGAGGTTGCTCTCGCCCTTGCGGGAGAGCCGAAAATGGTTCTGTTGGACGAACCCATGGCCGGAATGGGTGCCGGTGGTAGCCTCAACATGACTCGGTTGCTGCTGCGGCTCAAGGGCCGCTTGACCATTCTCTTGGTGGAGCACGACATGGATGCAGTGTTTGCTCTGGCGGACCGCATTTCGGTGCTCGTCAACGGCGCCTGCATCGCCACCGGATCGCCCGAAGCAATTCGCGAGAATGCAGCGGTACGAACCGCGTATCTGGGCGATAGTGCGCTCGCGTGATGCTCGAGGTTCGCGGAATCGAAACTTTCTATGGCGCGAGTCAAGCGCTATTCGGGGTGAACTTGGACGTATTGGGGGGCGAGGTGGTGACACTCCTCGGGCGCAACGGAATGGGCAAGACCACCGTGATTCGGTCGATCATGGGTTTGTCGAGGCCCGCCAGCGGTCGAATTCGATTCGGCGACCGGGATCTGGTAGGTCGCCCCAGTTTTGCCATTGCACGCGCCGGAATCGGGCTGGTTCCCGAGGGCCGACAGATTTTTCCGAATCTGACGGTGCAGGAGAATCTGGTCGCAACCGCGCGTCGGGGTCGGAGCGGGAATTGGAGCCTGCATCGCATCTACGCTCTGTTCCCACGGCTCGTGGAGCGACGCCACAACATGGGCGGTCAGCTTTCCGGCGGTGAGCAACAGATGCTGGCCATTGGGCGAGCACTCATGACCGGGCCCGAACTGTTGATTCTCGACGAGGCGACCGAAGGGTTGGCGCCGCTGATACGCAGGGAAATATGGGAGGTCATCGCTGTACTGAAGGCGGCCGGGCAGTCGATTCTGGTAATCGACAAGAATCTCCATGCCCTATTGCGAATCGCAGACCGACATTACATTCTGGAAAGAGGGCGCGTGGTCTGGGAGGGTGACTCCGAATCGCTCGGCAACGAGACGGAGATCCAGCACCGCTATTTGGGCGTCTGAACCGTGGCGGAATCCTATTTCGTTGCCGGCGACCAACGACCGGAAGTGGGCAGATGACCGAAGTTCCCGTGCGCCCCAATTACATCGACGCGGAATGGGACCGCCAGTACGACAATCGCACTGCGGTGCCGGATCATCCGCGCATATTCGAACAGTGGGCCGCGCGAAGCGCAGCGACCCGTTCGCGCTTTCCGGCGCGGCTGGACGTCGCCTATGGACCTGCTCCCCGCGAGCGGCTGGATTTCTTTCCATGTGCCTCCACGGATTCGCCTTTGCATCTGTTCGTCCACGGCGGCTACTGGCAGGCCCTGGACAAATCTTTTTTTAGTTTCGTTGCCGAGTCGCTCACCCCCCTGGGAGTGAACGTTGCCGTCGTCACACACACCCTGTGTCCCGGGATCACGGTGACCGGAATCGTCGAGCAGATCCGCTCGGCTTTCGTGTGGCTTTGGCGCCGGGCCGAGCAACTCGGCTTCGACCGGGAGCGCATGCAAGTGTCTGGGCACTCCGCCGGCGGGCACTTGGCGGCCATGTTGATGGCGACGGATTGGTCACAGCGCGATCGGAACTTGCCCGCCGAAGCCATCGACAGCGCCGTGGCGATCAGCGGCCTGTTCGACCTGGAACCTCTGCTTCACACCCGAGTCAACGAAGCCGTTCGCATGGATCAGGACGAAGCCCGTGCCAACAGCCCCGTTCTTCTTCCGCCCCCTCGGAAAGTGCCAATGCTGCTGCTGGTCGGCGGCGACGAGAGTGCGGAATATCACCGGCAGAGCGAGCAGCTGGCGGAGTCGTGGTCCAGTCGAGGCATGTCGATCGAGTACCAGGAGATTCCGGAAACAAATCATTTCAACGTCTTGGATGCCGCTTTCTCGGCCGATGGCCCGTTGACCTCGTGGGCCCGCCAGCGGCTCCTGCGATAGCTGCATCCGGCGCGCCTGCATGAATTGCCCTGATCCGTCCCCGGCGTGTATCTTCGCCGGACACTCATCTGGGTAGTTCCATGGCCAAACCCCAATATCCGCGTTTCGATACCCTCGGTCTGCACGCCGGGCAGCGCCCGGACCCGACGACCGGCGCCCGCGCCACGCCCATCTATCAGACAACTTCCTTCGTATTCACAGACACGGACCAAGCGGCGGCCCTTTTCAACTCCGAACGGGCGGGGCACGTCTACTCGCGCATCTCCAATCCCACTAATGCGGTGCTGGAAGAGCGCGTCGCCGCCCTGGAGGGTGGTGTCGGCGCCATTGCCACCGCTTCGGGTCAGGCCGCGATGCACCTGGCGATCGTGACCTTGATGGACGCGGGCGCGCACATCGTCTCCTCCAGGTCGCTCTACGGCGGCAGCCACAACCTTCTCAGCTATACGCTTCCACGTTTTGGAATCGAGACCACATTTGTCGACCCGAGAGATCCTGGGGCATTTCGAGACGCTATCCGGGACAATACGAGACTGGTGTTCGGCGAAACCCTGGGCAATCCCGGGCTGGACGTGCTCGACATTCCCGAAGTCGCCAAAGTGGCCCACGAAGCGGGTCTTCCTCTGCTCATCGACAACACTTTCACTACGCCATATCTCTGCCGCCCATTCGAGATGGGAGCCGACCTGGTGTTCCACTCGGCAACCAAGTTTCTCGGCGGGCATGGTGTCGCCATTGGCGGTGTGCTGGTGGACAGCGGCCGCTTCGACTGGCAGTCATCCGGGAAGTTTCCGACTCTGACGGAACCGTACCAGGGTTTCCACGGCATGAATTTCGTCGATGAATGCGGTCCGGCCGCATTCCTGATGCGAGCCCGGAAAGAGGGTATTCGGGATTTCGGGGCGTGCATGAGCCCGACCACGTCGTTCCACATTCTCCAGGGCGTCGAAACTCTGTCGTTGCGCATGGACCGGCACGTCGCAAACACCCGCCGCGTCGTCGCCTTTCTGAGTCACCACGATGCCGTGGAGTGGGTGCGCTACCCCGAGCTGCCCGACCACGCGGATCACCAGCTGGCGAAAAGACTGCTGCCGAACGGTTGCGGTGCTGTTTTCAGTTTCAGCGTGCGGGGCGGTCGACCGGCCGGGCGACGCCTGATCGAATCCATGCGCCTGTTCTCGCATCTCGCAAATGTGGGTGACGCCAAGTCCCTGGTGATCCATCCTGCCAGCACCACGCATCACCGGATGGACGCGGAGGCACTGGAGCAGGCCGGTATTTCAGAAGGTATGGTCCGCTTGTCGGTGGGATTGGAGGACCCCGACGACCTTCTGGAAGATCTCGGTCGCGGCCTCTACGCGTCTCAGAAGGTCTGACCGGGAGGGGCCGATGGATTTCTCGGTGGACGATCGTCGTGTGCATGCCTACACCGGTGGAAAGCCCTTCGATGCCGGTCGGCCCGCAGTGGTTTTTCTGCACGGTGCCGGCTGCGACCACACCGTTTGGCTCTTGCAGAGCCGATATTTCGCCCACCACGGCAAGAGCGTCCTGGCGGTGGACTTACCCGGGCACGGTGGGTCCGCGGGTAAGGCGATCGAGCGAATCGACACCCTCGCCGACTGGCTGGTGCAGGTTCTCGATGCCGTCCAGATCCCTGCCGCAGGTGTCGTAGGGCACAGCATGGGTTCCCTGGTGGCCTTGGACATTGCGCTCAGACACGGTGGAAAGGTCGACCGTCTCGGGCTGCTGGGCTGTTCTGCACCCATGCCGGTCGCGGATACGCTGCTCGATGCCGCAGCGGCCAACGATCACGCGGCCATCGACATGATCACCCTGTGGGGTCACAGCTACGGTGCCCAGCTCGGCGGTCACCCCGTACCCGGAATGTGGCTGACAGGGGCAACTGTGCGGCTGCTGGAGCGCTCCGCACCGGGTGTGCTGGCCACGGACCTGGCCGCATGCAACAAGTTCGGCGGCCTGGAGAATCGCGGACCGATTGCCTGTCCCGCCTTGTTACTATCCGGTGACCGGGACCTGATGACACCGCCGCGGGCGGCCAGCGACCTGCTCGCGTATCTTCCGGCAGGTCGCATGGTTGCCATCCCCGACTGCGGCCACATGATGATGGCCGAGCAACCCTCGCGCGTGTTGGACGCGTTAGCCGATTTCTTCCTCTAAACGACTGCGGTTCTTGCGCGAAACCTCGCTCCATCACGACCTCGCGGCGGGAAAACGCCAGGGGGCTTATGGCGTCGCCTTCGCCCTTGCCGGGTTTGGCATCTGGGGCTTGGCGCCGATTTACTTCAAAGCTGTCGGCCACGTTCCTTCGGTGGAAGTGGTGGCTCACCGGGTCGTGTGGTCGGTGCTGTTTCTCGGCGGGCTCGTGGCCATCGCAGGCCGTTGGCGCGAGCTTGCGCGCGACTTGTGCAGCGCGGGTCAGTTGGGCGTCTTACTGGCGACCACCACGCTGCTATCGGCCAACTGGCTGGTCTTCATCTGGGCGATTCAGAACAACCGCTTGCTGGAGTGCAGTCTCGGCTATTTCATCAATCCCCTGGTGAACGTCGTCCTCGGCGTGATGTTCTTGGGCGAGCGCCTCAACGCGCGCCAGATCGTCGCCGTCACGCTCGCGAGCGTTGGTGTTTCCAACCTGGTGTGGGACTTCGGCGCGGTGCCCTGGGTGGCGCTGGTCCTCGCCTTCACATTCGGTTTCTATGGCTTGTTGAGAAAACGCCTGGGTGCCGATGCGCGGCGAGGCCTGTTCGTCGAAACGCTGCTCATGAGCCCGGTGGCGCTGGGCTATCTGCTGTGGCTGGCTGCCGAAGACGCAGGGGCGTTCGGTCGTCTCGGGTCATCCACCGATTTGCTGCTCGTCGCTGCCGGCGTCGTCACGTCGGTGCCGCTGCTGTTGTTTCTGGAGGCAGCCCGTCGAGTGCGCCTTTCCACCCTCGGATTGATGCAGTACCTCGCGCCGACGCTCCAATTCCTGCTGGCAGTACTGGTCTACGCGGAGCCCTTTACCCGGGCGCACCTGGTCACCTTCGGCTGCATCTGGGCTGCGCTGGCGATCTATACATCAGATGCGATTCGAGCCCAGCGCAACGAAAGGCGACCGGTGCGGGGAAAAATTACATGATCGCCTCGATACCGAATTGTGCGAAGCCCCTAC
The DNA here is from genome assembly GCA_041587415.1 of Candidatus Competibacterales bacterium. Classification (GTDB taxonomy): domain Bacteria; phylum Pseudomonadota; class Gammaproteobacteria; order Competibacterales; family JAHEDQ01; genus JBFGYN01. The sequence goes on from JBFGYN010000003.1 coordinate 16,675, forward strand.
GCGCGAAGTTCTCGCGGAACATGTCGCGAAGCTTGTTCGCTTCCCGATCGTAGGCGTCCTTATCTTCCCACGTGTTGCGCGGGTCCAAGATCTCGCTCGGCACGCCCGGGCACGAGGTTGGCATTTTCAGGCCGAACACCGGATGGGTCTTGTACTCCACCTTGCCGGAATCGAGATCACCGCGCAGCGCGGCGTTCAGCAGCGCGCGGGTGTGCTTGATGGATATTCGCTTGCCGACCCCGTACGGTCCGCCCGACCAACCCGTGTTCAACAAGATGCAACGGGCGTTGTGCTGCTTCATCTTGTCCGCGAGCAGTTCGGCGTACTTGGACGGTTTGCGCGCCATGAAAGGGGCGCCAAAACAGGCGCTGAAGGCCGCCTTCGGTCGCGTGATGCCCACCTCCGTGCCGGCCAGTTTGGCGGTGAACCCGGAGATGAAGTGGTACATCACTTCCCTGCCCTCCAGAATCGAGACCGGTGGCAGAACGCCAAACGCGTCCGCGGTGAGCAGCACGATGCTCTCGGGGTGCGGGCCGCACGCCCCGTCGGCCACGTTGGGATTGCACTCCAGCGGATACGAGAAGCGGGTGTTCTCGGTGATCGACGCGTTCGCGAGATCGAGGTCCTGCGGATCGGTCTGCGATAAGGGCACGCCCGGCAGCGGCGGCACGTTTTCGATTATGGTGCCCGGCATCGAGAGGGCCGCAGCAATGATGGGTTCAGCCGATTTGTCCAGGTCGATAAGCTTGGCGTAGCACCCGTCCTCGAAGTTCGACACGCCGCTCCCGGTCCAGGCGTGCTCGTCGTCTCCAATGAGTTTTCGCTCCGGGTCCGCTGAAAGTGTTGTCTTGCCGGTGCCCGACAACCCAAACAGGATGGCACCGTCGCCGCCTTTGCCGACGTTCGCCGAGCAATGCATGGAGAGGTCGCCCAACTCGGGAAGCATGAAATTCATGACCGTGAACATGGTTTTCTTGACCACGCCGCAGTAGTCGGCGCGCCCCAGAACCAAGGCGATCCTGTTCTTGAAATCCATGATGACCGCGCGGTGGGAAAGCGTGCCGTCCCGCTCCGGGTCGCAGTGAAACGAGGGGACGTTGAGCATGGTCCAACGTTGCTGACTCTCGTTCGGTACGCCCACGAGATCCTTGGGGAACATGTTGTGGGCGAACATGGCGTGGGTCGCGTACTCGCCGACGAATCGATAAGGCACGGCGTATTCCGGGTCGTACCCGCAGTACACGTCCTTAACGTAGAGAATTGTCCGGTTGTCGTTCAGATGACGGACCACCCGTCGCAGTAGCGGTTCGAAGTGGGCGGGGTCGAACTGCTTGAAATCGTCCTTCCACCACACCTTGTCTTCGACTTCGGGCCAGGCCACGCCGAAGGTGTCCTGTACCGGTCGCCCCGTGCAGCTCGGATCCGAGTAGAATATCAGCGGGCCGTCGACACCGAGTTTCGTCGCATGCGCTTTGGGCTCGTCATTGTCACCGTCAGGACGAATGCGTCCCCGGTCGAATTGAATGGCCTCGTGAAAAAGCGCTTCCTTGCTGAGACCATACCGGTATTCGACGTCGACCAGTCCGAGCTTCTGCTTCAAGTCTTGGCGAAAATCCATGCAGTCGTTACCTCGTGGCGCAAGCAAAATGAATCCTCTGGAAGTTCCGGTCGCCGGAGCGTACATGGACACTCGTATTCAAGCAAGCTAAGCGACTCATTCCTATAAGTTTTGTCTGGGATGAAATTTCACGACCCGCGAAACCGGGCGGGGACTGTTGCGTTGCACGAATGCGCCGTCCCGCAACGTGAGGCGGCGCGGCGCATGGCGAAATTTTGGGACGGCGTGGCATCGCAACGGCGGCGACGCCGATCGTCTGTGAAGCAAATCAAGTGCCGCGCTACGACCAAGTGCCGATCGTCGCCCGTACTGACGCAGCGTGGTCCACGACTTTCGTGCCAGCGCGCGTCCGCGACGGGAGCCAGGTTGTTTGCGTCGTGTGCGTCGCTTCGGCACCCAGCCCGATGAAGTCGAACAGTCGAGCGTCCATCAAATGGGACGGGGCAACATTTTGCAGCGCGGCGAATATCGATTCGACCCGCCCGGGCGCCTCCCTGTCCCATTGCCGAAGCATGTTCTTGATCGCCTGGCGCTGGAGGCTATCCTGCGAGCCGCATAGATTACACGGAATGATCGGGAACTCCCGGGCCGCAGCGTATTGCCCAATGTCCTTTTCCCGGCAGTAGGCGAGCGGGCGGATCACGATATTTCTGCCATCGTCGCTTAGCAGCTTGGGCGGCATGGCCTTGAGTTTTCCGCCAAAAAACAGATTCAGAAACAGCGTCTCGACAATGTCGTCCCGATGGTGACCCAGGGCAATCTTTGTCATGCCCTGTTCCTGCGCGACCCGGTAGAGAATACCCCGGCGCAGGCGCGAGCACAGTCCGCAGGTAGTCTTGCCATTCGGAATCACCCGCTTCACCACGCCATAGGTGTCTTCTTCGATAATGTGGTAGGGGATGCCGATTCCCTCGAGATACGCGGGCAAAACGTGCTCTGGAAACCCCGGTTGCTTCTGGTCCAGGTTGACCGCGATCAGCTCGAAATCGACCGGCGCATTCCGCCGCAGATTCACCAGAACGTCGAGGAGCGTGTACGAATCCTTGCCACCGGACAGGCAGACCATGACCCGGTCGCCGTCCTCGATCATGTTGAACTCCTCGATCGCGCGCCCGGCGTTGCGCCGCAGGCGTTTGTGCAGCTTGTTCAGATCAATACGGGATTTTCGAGCGTCGCCCATCGTAGGCTGCAATGAAGGCATGGCCGGGAAAAAGGAGGCAGTTTACCTGTTTCGAGCTCGAGCTAATAGATGCCCGGTCGGAGAGATTGCCAAGGAAAGAAGCAGCCTCCGCGCAGTTCGGCGTGTGCGGGGAATCCGTGATTCATTCGCAGCGTCGCGACCGGGCGAATGGATCACGGCTTCCCTAGCGCTTGCAGACGCCCTTGATCGCTGCCCATTCTTCGCCGGTGAACGCCGGCTGCGTTCCGGTGCCCAGATCCTTGATCAGACGTATACGATCGGCGTGCATGGGGTGGGACGCGAACAGCTGATAAATCGTCGAGTCGGGGTCCTCGGACGGTGATCCGTTGGCGTCTCGAAGTCGTTCGAAGAAGCGGACGAATCCCACGCTGCGGAGATCCGCTCCGTTGAGCATCTCCACCGCAATGCGATCCGCCGCGCGTTCGTCATCCCGTGTGTAGGACATCATCATCGCGTGCTGGCCCAGATCCGCGGCGATCGAGCCGAGCCCCGAAAGATCCCCGAAGAAAGCCGAAGCGACCAACCCCAAGCCGGCGGCGCGCAAGATCCCCCGCAGCGGATGCTGAAGTTCCGCGTGCGCAACTTCGTGGGCCAGCACCGCGGCAAGTTCGTCGCCAGACTCCGCCTGCTCGATCAAGCCACTGAGGATGACCACGTGACCGCCGGGCGCTGCCAGTGCGTTTACGGTGTCGTCGCGGGCAACCCGAATCTTGATTGGATATGGATTGTCCCGGCCCGAGGTGAGTCGCTCCACCAGTGAGTCCAGTGCCCGCATCGCGTCGGACCCCTCGCAGGTGTTCGGCGCCATGCTCTCAACCACGGCACTGCCGAGGGCTTGGGCCCACGGTTTCGGAACGAATCGCGCGCTCGCGCCGGCAAGTTGTGGAACCGTGACGACGACGAGGGTGACGACGGCGATGAGTGCGCCTGTCCACAGGAGCAGGCGCTGGCCCGTGCGCAGCCCACCGAGATAGCGTCCGCCGAGGCCCGGTATCCGCTGGCACACGAGTCGAACGGCATCCGGTTCCTCGATCAAGAGGTTTGCGTCGGGCTTGTCGGCGTGGATTAGCCGCGCCGGTTGCCCGACATAGACCTCTTCGGCGAGGCGAAGTCCCCTGAACGGCCATCGGTCCAGAACCGTACCGTTCGCGTCCACGATCGAAACGGCGTCGGAGCCGACGTATATGGTCACGTCATGCCGCAGTGCGGTCCGACCGTCCGCGTATCGAGCCGTGAACTGCATATCACCCCAATGAGCCGGAAAACTTGCCTGGCGAGCCCGGAGTTCACTCCGGGCTCGCCTCCCACCAAATTCTCAGCAAGCGGGAAACTTACGCCGGCGCAAGATCGAACATTTCCGCGAGTCCTTCCCCCGTCGACGGACTTTCGACGGTGGTCTGGCGCAGCGCTGCGTAATCCGGCTTGCCGGCAACCTCCAGTCTGCTCATCGTGAAGCGAAGGCTTCGAGTCAAGACCCACGGGAAACCCAGCCCCAAGGTCAGGACGATGATCAGCAAGTTGGTGAGCAACAGACCAAACAGCGCGCCGCCACTGAGATCCAGGCCGAAAGTGACCTTACCCGCGCGGGTGTGATCCCAGACGTATCGCATCTCGGCCGCCAGGTACCAGACAATGCTGATGCCGAGTGTCGGGATGGCCAGCAACCAACAAACCAGGTAACGACCGAACAAGTCGCGGCCTTTGCCGTCGTAGCTGAACTGCTGGCTGCCGTACCAAGTGTGGTTCAGGGTATAGCCGGCCAGTGCGTTGCGCATGAATGGTACCGCCAGATAGAGCGTGACCAGGCAGAGTAGACCGTAGCCGAGCATCTTCATTGCATACTCCACAGCTGACCCCGTCTGTGCAAAGCGGATACCCCGCAATCGGGTTCGACTCACGATGTAGGACCGGGCACCGTACATGCCAGCGCAGACGAGGAATCCCACCACGACATAGAACGCGAATATCAGGGCACCGGCCGCCGTGGGGCTGAACTGGGAGAGATGATACTGGCCGAAACCGAGCGCCAGAACCAAAACGAGAATGACAACGAAGGCCTTGAGAAATCCGTAGAACAATTCCAACCCGAAGCCGGTGTACTCGAGTCGCTCACCATCGAATTCCGTCGCGCTCCACAGATATCGTCGAATTCGGGTCTTGCCCCAGAAATGGTAAAGACCGAGGGTCAGGATCTTGAGCACGACGTTCATCAGCATGATGACGAAGAGCTCGCCCCCGGTACCATGATGCTGTATGCGTCCTTGCGCGGCGGCTTTGCGCACGGCGGATCTCCTTGCCAAATCTTGTTGGATGGGGGGTTCGCCAAGCAATGACTGCGCCACGAACAGGCGACGAGGCGATCAGTCACGCTCATCTTTCTCGCCCCCGTTCGGGCCGAAAAACACCACCCAGGTCGCGAAATCCGAGCTGAAGTCTTCGAATCGGTGCGCCCGGGCCGCGGGAACGAACAGGACATCCCCGGGGCCAAATGTGGTGCGCTCGCCACCGTTGACGAACTGTCCGCTACCCGATGCCACTACGTAGATTTCGTCCTGGTCGTGGGGGGTCTGGCGATCGACGCCCGCGGGCGCATAGAACCGGACGCTCATGCTGCCATGTTGCATCAGCAGGGGAGACCGGGCGCCCTCCGGAATCGGCGTTTGCCTGGCCTGGTCTAGGGTCACGTGCCAATCGTCGTTCATCGGTCATGGTCCTCTTGGTTACCAGTCGTGGAGGTCGTCACGGCTTGCATGGCATGAATCACGGCACGTCTGTTGCTGGCTTCAGGCCCTTTTGCGCAGCGTTGGGTTGGGGCGTACATGGCAGGCGGCTTTTGGAAGAAGATACGGTTGGTGGTCCTCGTCTACGCGTTGTTCATGGTTGCCGGACACAGTTGGCTCGAGCGCGAGCGGGCAACGGATTGGGATGAGCCGCTCTACGTTGGCGTGTATCCCGCAAATGGGGATGGCAGTGCGGCGAGCGAGCGTTACATTGAATCGTTGGCACCGGAACATTTTCAAGCCGTTGCGAGATTTTTTGATCGCGAGGCGCGACGTTACGGCGTGCCGGTGCGCAGCGCCATATCCATCGTCATGGCTGAGCCGCTCGACGTTACGCCGCCGAAACGGCCCAGGGACAGCAATATCTTGCAGACAATGCTCTGGAGCTTGCAGCTGCGCTACTGGTCGTGGATGCATGCAGACGGGATTGAACCCGCACCGGACATCAAGATGTTCGTCCTTTATTATGACCCGCAAGAACATGTCCGTCTGCCCCATTCTGTGGGGCTTCAAAAAGGGATGTTAGGAATCGTCCATGCGTTCTCTTCGCCGCGGATGGCCGGCAGCAACATGGTCGTCTTGGCACACGAGCTCTTGCACACCCTCGGGGCGAGCGATAAATACGATCCGGCCTCCAATCTGCCCTTGCATCCCCACGGGTATGCCGAGCCGGGGCGCGTGCCCCTCCACCCCCAGACGAAAGCGGAAATCATGGCAGGCCGCGTGCCTGTCTCCGATACAAAGGCCGCGATTCCAGCCGACCTGGAAGCGTCCGTCATTGGTAACCTGACCGCTGCTGAAATACGGTGGGTGGATGAATACGTCGAATTTCCGGCCTGTTGTTAGCCCATTCGTGCCGTGTCCCGGTTGCCAGGCTTCGCCCCACTCGCTAGGCTGGATCCAGCAGATCCAGGTCTGCGGAAAAAATCATAAATAGAGGCCGAGCCGATGAATCAAGCCGTGCCGGCATTGGTCGTCGAGGATCTGCACAAGAAATTCGGCAACATCGAGGTGCTGAAGGGCATTTCCATGACCGCCCGCCAGGGCGATGTCATCTCGATTCTCGGATCTTCGGGTTCGGGCAAGAGTACTTTTCTTCGCTGCATCAATTTGCTGGAAACGCCCAACTCGGGCGTCGTTTCCGTAAAGGGCGATCCGATTCGTATGACGACGGATCGCTACGGGGCTCCGATTCCCGCCGATCGGCGCCAGGTGGAGCGCATTCGGTCGCGCCTCGCGATGGTCTTCCAGAGCTTCAATCTTTGGGCCCATATGACGGTGCTGGAGAACTTGATCGAGGCGCCGATCCATGTGCTGAAGGTACCCAAGGCCGAGGCGGTCGAGCGAGCGGAAGCGCTGCTGCAGAAGGTGGGGATGTACGAGCGGCGTGACTACTACCCCAGCCACATTTCGGGTGGTCAGCAGCAGCGGGCCGCCATCGCCAGGGCCCTCGCCATGGAGCCGGACGTGATGCTGTTCGACGAACCCACCTCGGCGTTGGATCCGGAACTGGTGGGAGAGGTGTTGAAGGTCATGCGGGATTTGGCGGACGAGGGTCGGACCATGATCGTGGTCACGCACGAGATGGGATTTGCCCGAGATGTGTCGTCGCATCTCATGTTCCTGCACGAGGGCCGCGTCGAGGAGGAGGGTCCGCCCGTCGAGACCTTCGCCAATCCACGTTCCGTCCGATTCCAGCAATTCCTCTCCGGGGCACTGAAGTAGCGTCATGCTCGATCTCCAGGGTTATGGTTGGAGCATTCTCCAAGGTGCCGTGCTCACCGTCGAAGTCGCTCTGGTGTCACTCCTGGTTGCCGTGGTGCTCGGCATGCTGGGTGCGCTTGCAAAACTCTCCGCGTCGCGCACGGCACGGCTCGTGGCGTCGGTGTATACGACCGTCATTCGAGGCATTCCCGACCTGGTACTGATGCTCCTGATATTTTTTGGCGGCCAGATCCTGGTGAACCAGCTCGCCTTGATGGTCGGCTACGACGGCTACGTGGACGTCAATCCCTTCGTCGCCGGTGTGCTGACCATCGGGTTCATTTTCGGCGCATACATGGCGGAGACCTTTCGCGGGGCAATGTTGGCCGTGCCCAACGCTCAGCTGGAAGCGGGTTACGCGTATGGGATGAATCGCGGCCTCGTGTTCCGCCGAATTTTGCTTCCGCAGATGGTCCGGCATGCGATACCGGGATTCGGCAACAATTGGCTCGTGCTGCTCAAGACAACGGCGCTGGTCTCCGTCATCGGCCTCGACGACATGGTTCGCAAAGCGTCGCTTGCGGCCGGGGCGACTCGTTTGCCGTTCACCTTCTATCTCGTTGTGGCATTGGGTTTTCTATTCTTCACGACCGTCTCGATACTGGCCCTGCGGTGGGCGGAGCAACGCTACAGCGCCGGTGTGCGCCGCGAGTAACCGATGGATTTCAGCATTGTCCTCGACAACATCGATCTCTATCTGGACGGATTGGTTACAACCGTGCAACTGGTCTCGGCTGCGCTGGCGATTGGCCTGGCCATGGCGGTGCCCCTGGCGATCATGCAGGCGTCGGTCAATCCCTGGCTGCGCTGGCCGGTCTTCACCTACAGCTATTTTTTCCGCGGAACACCCTTGCTGGTACAGGTGTTCATGATCTACTACGGATTCGGCCAATTCGAAGCTGTTCAGGAAAGCTTCCTGTGGCCGGTGTTGAGCGAGGCCTACTGGTGCGCCCTCATTGCCTTTACGCTGAATACAGCGGCCTATACGACGGAGATTCTCCGGGGTGCCATTCGTGGCACGCCCCAAGGAGAGATCGAGGCGGCTAAGGCCTGCGGAATGTCCCCCGGATTGATGTACCGCCGCGTCGTATTGCCCGGCGCGTTTCGGAGAGCGCTGCCGGCGTACGGAAACGAAGTGATCTTCATGCTTCACGGGAGCGCCATCGCCAGCGTCATTACCATCGTCGACATCACCGGCGCCGCGCGCATCCTCAATTCCCGCTATTACAGCCCATACGAAGCATTTTTGACCGCTGCCGTTTTTTACATGGCGCTGACTTTCATAGCGATTTTTCTGTTCAAGAGGCTCGAGAGGCGGTGGTTCGCGCACCTGCGGCCGCGCACCCAGCGATGAGACCGCAAGAGCAGAATCTGTTGGCCGATAGAGTCCGTATGGCCTAGGATTTTCGATTGCGGCGCCGAATCGGGTCGCGAACATCCCGTAGGAGGGGAACCATGAGAAAGGTACTAACGGCGGCGCTGATCGCCGGTTTGGGGGTTTTCAACCCTGGCATTGCAGCCGACAAGGAACTCAGAATCGGAGTCGAGGGAGCCTACCCGCCCTTCAGTTTCGTGGATGCGAACGGTGACCTTCAAGGATTCGACATCGACATTGCCCGGGCACTGTGCGAGGCGATGGATGTGGAGTGCACCTTAGTGACCCAGGATTGGGACGGCATCATTCCGGCGCTTCTGGCCCGTAAGTACAACGCCATCGTCGCATCCATGTCCATAACGGAAGAACGCAAGGAAAAGGTCGACTTTACCAACAAGTACTACCAATCGCCCGCCAGATTCGCCCGCAAGGTGGGCTCCGGAATCGAAATTACCGAGGAGGGGCTGAAGGGCAAGTCGGTAGGCGTGCAGCGTGCCACGGTCACGGACAAGTTCGTGACCGACAAATTCGGTGATACGGTCGAGGTCAAGCGTTACGGGACTCTGGACGAGGCCGTCATCGACATGACGTCCGGTCGGCTCGATTTGATTCTCGCCGACTCGGTCGTCCTTGCCGAGGGCTTCCTCGACACCGACAAGGGTGAAGGCTACGAATTCGTCGGTCCGGCGTTTACGGATGAGGAGTGGTTCGGAGAAGGGATCGGAATTGCGGTGCGCAAGGGCGACGACGAGTTGCGCGAGCACTTCAACAAGGCAATCGAACAAATTCGGCAGGACGGGACCTACGAAAAGATCAACAGCAAGTACTTCGAGTTCGATATCTACGGCGACTGACACTGAACAGGGATCGAAGTATGCCTGCCAGCCCTCGTTCGGGCATTCGCGAGCGGGATGCGGGGAGAGATGAGCACTCGGCACGTGGATTCGGCGCGGTCGGCGCGGCGCTCCGGCCCAGTCCACGATTTCCGCAAACCACGTAGCGAGCGCTTCATGAACGCTCCTGCTCGCATCCTGATCGCCGACGACGCGGAGGATCAGCGCATGATCCTGTCGGGTGCCCTGCGCCGTGTCGGGTACGAGGTGAATGTTGCCTCGAACGGGGCCGAGGCACTCGGTATTGCTCGGGGCACCCCACCGGATTTGATCATTACCGATGTCCTGATGCCGGAAATGGACGGCTTTGCCCTGTGCCGGGCGCTAAAGGGGGACCCAGAACTCTCGACGATTCCAGTCGTGCTCCATACGGCGACCTACCTGGACGACCGCGATCAGGATCTGGGCCGCACCATTGGCGCTGCTCGTTACCTGGTCAAACCGGTCGAGCTGAGCAAGTTGCTGGAGGTTGTAGCGGAGTTGATTCGCGACCGAAAACCCCGGATCGAGCCGTCCCCAATCGAGCACGATTTCGATCGCCTTCACGCCGAAACGCTGGCCCGCCAGCTCGATCGGAAGGTCCGCGAGCTGGAGGAGGAGCGGAAGGCGTTGCGTGCAAGTGAACAGCTTCTGCGCGACGTCACGGAAGCCGCGAGCGACTGGATTTGGGAAACCGATGCTCAGCACCGGTACGTCCACTTGTCGGAACGTTTTACGGTGCTCACCGGCATCGAGCTGGAGCGCGTCCTGGGGCGAACGCGCTGGGAGATCGGCGGGCAGGAGGCGGACCAGCAAGCGATGGCCGAGAACCGCCGAAAAATGGAACAGCACGAGCCGTTTCGCGACTTCGTCTACCAGTCGTCGCTGCGTTCAGCAGATGGCGTGGCGCGCTACTTCAAAGTCAGCGGCAAGCCCATATTCGACGACGCAGGTGAGTTCATGGGGTACCGGGGCATCGGCGCCGACATGACCAGCCAGGCGGAGGCGGAGCGCGAACTCGGAGAGAGCCGCCGCACGCTTCATAATCTGATGGAGAACCTTCCGGGGATGGCGTTTCGATGCCGAAACGAACGTACCTGGACCATGGATTTCATCAGCAACGGCGTCAGCCGTGTAACCGGCTATCAACCCGAGGACCTGATCGGCAATCGGCGGATTCGCTACGGGGACATGATTCACCCGGACGACCGTGAGGTGGTGTGGAGCGAGGTCCAGTCGGCGGTATGGTCCGGACGGGCGTTTCAGCTCACGTACCGACTCACGACCGCGGCCGGCGACGAGCGCTGGGTGCTGATGCAAGGCAGGGGCGTGCTCGACGCGGACCAAATCGTGAATGCCCTCGAAGGCGTAATCCTGGACGTCACGGAGCGCAAGCAGACGGAACTGGCACTGAGTGCGCTGGCGGAGTCCACGTCCCAACCTGGCGACGCGGACTTTATTCGGCACTGCCTGGAGAGTCTCGCAAGCATCTACCGGGCGCGCTTCGCGTTCATTGGCGTCTTCCACGGAAAGGACCGGGAGCGGCTGCACACTGCTGCTTTCTGGTCGGATGGCGCTTTTCTGGAAGATCGCGTTTACCCGCTCCGCGGGACGCCCTGCGAATACATCCTGGAGCGTCGAACCCAGCTCATCTCGCGAAATGCCCGTCGGCGGTTCCCGGAGGACGAACTGCTGGCCGAGTTGGAGATCGAGAGTGTCTTCGGAATGCCACTCACGTCGGCGGGTGGTGAAGACCTTGGCGTGGTTGCGGTGTTGGACACGAAGGCCATCCGCCCCAATGTATGGGCGCGACCGGTTCTTGGAATATTTGCGAATCGGCTCGCCCTCGAGCTGGAGCGCCAACGCACGGATGAGCAGATACGTCGCAGCCGGGAACTGCTTCGCTTGACTTTGGAGAATGCGCCAATCGGCATTGGCGCCGCTGACATTCGCGGCCGAATCGTCAGCGTCAATCCCATGTTCTGTTCGATTCTCGGGTACACGGCCGAGGAACTCCTCCAGTTGTCCGTGCCAGACATATTGGACCCTGGCGATCTCGACACAACGGTGCAGCGCAATCGCGCGCTGGTGCGCGGCGACATACCCGGCTACGAGTTGGAAACCCGGTTCATTCGCAAGTCCGGTGAGATTATCGACGCTTTCGTTCGCGTCGGCCTGGTTCACGACGCGGAAGGCAAACCGCTCATGACGGTTGGCCAGGTGGAGGACATCACGGAGCGCAAACAGACTGAACGGGCCTTGCGCGAGAGCGAAAGGCGACTGCGTGCCTTCTACGACAATTCGCCGTCCGAGATTTATCTGAAGGATTCGGCTGGGCGCTACGTGCTCGTGAACCGCCATTTCGAGAAGACCCACGGGCTGCGCAAGGAAGATGTGATTAACAAGACCTCCGCCGACATCTACGATGCGGAACTTGCCGCGAAGGTCACCGAGCATGACGACCTGGTTCTGGAAACCGGCAATGTCATTGCGCGGGAGTACGAGGTACCGCTCAGCGATGGCGTGCACACGCTCATCACCAGCAAATTTCCGATCCCCAATGCCAGCGGTGGTATCGCCGGTATCGGCGCAATTTCCACCGACATAACGGATCGCAAGAAAGCCGAAGAGGAGCGTCGCCGCGTTCGCCAATATCTCAAGAGCATCGTGGATTCCATGCCGTCGGTGCTGATCGGTGTGGATCAGGTCGGTGCCGTGACTGAGTGGAACAAGCTCGCGGCGCAGCTCAGCGGCGTGGAGCCCGAGATGGCCATCGGTCGTAAGGTGATCGATCTGGTTCCGCAACTCGCGGACGAGTGGGGGCGAATTCACGATGCAATCGGGAAGCAGGCACCGTACAAGCTCGAACGTCTCCTTTGGGAGATCGACGGCGAGCCGCGGGTCGCCGATCTGACGGTCTATCCGCTCACGGCTTCCGGTGAGCTCGGTGGCGTCATTCGCGTCGACGACGTCACGGCCAGAATACGCATGGAGGAGATCATGGTGCAGACGGAGAAGATGCTCTCCGTAGGTGGACTCGCGGCAGGTATGGCTCACGAGATCAACAACCCCCTCGGTGTGATACTCCAAAGCTGCCAAAACGTGCAGCGGCGAATTTCGCCGGAGTTGGAGAACAACCGCCAGGTTGCCGGATCCATTGGCCTCGATCTGTACGCCATGCAGCGCTACATGCAGGAGCGCCGCGTTCTGGGATTTCTGGAGGACATCCAGGATGCCGGGAAGCGCGCCGCTCGTATCGTGACGGACATGCTTGCCTTCAGTCGAAAAAGCCTCTCGGATCTCGTTCCGGCGAATCTCCACGACCTACTCGACACCGCAATTCGGCTCGCCGCAAGCGACTACGACCTAAAAAAGCGGTACGACTTCAAGCAGATCGAGATCGTGCGCGACTATGACCCGGCGGTTGCCGAGGTAAAGTGCGACCCCACTGAAATCGAGCAGGTCGTATTGAACCTCGTCCGCAATGCCGCGCAAGCAATGTCCCACGGCAGCCCCTCGCCCCGAATCACGATTCGAACGAAACGCGAGGACGGTCACGTTCGCGTCGACGTGATCGACAATGGTCCGGGCATGGACGAGGCGACGCGAAAACGCGTGTTCGAGCCGTTTTTCACTACCAAAGAAGTGGGGGTCGGAACGGGCCTGGGGCTTGCCGTGTCGTATTTCATAGTCTCGGAGCAGCACAAGGGTACGTTGAGTGTCGAATCCTCGCCTGGCAGGGGCGCCCACTTTACGATGCGACTACCGCGCCGCTGAGTGGCCTGGAAGTTGAATGCCGATGGGGAGCGGGCATTTGGAAGCGACGTCGCAGTTGCTGGTGCGAGGAGATTGGATGGAGACTACTGTAACCTCGGTACTCGTTGTCGAAGACGAGGCCGAGATTCGTCGAAACCTGCAGGTATATCTCGAAGATGAGGGCATGGTGACGGCCGGTGTGGAAACCTGTGAGCAGGCCATGGCCCTGTTGGCATCCGGTCGCCGATTCGATGTATGCATTGTCGACCTATTGCTTCATGGCATGCGCGGCGACGATGGCATACTCGCGCTGAGAGAATTGGACGTGGACCTGCGGTTTTTGATACACACCGGCTCTTGCGAATTCTCGCCGACACCGGAGTTGCGGCAATTGGGCATTGGTGACGAGCACGTTTTCTTCAAGCCAGTGGAAGACATGGGCAAGCTGGCCGACGCCGTGCGCTGGGCGCCACCTTGAACTGGCCGATATGATGAGTGAGGCCGCAAAAGTCCTGGTGATCGATGATGAAGCCGCCGTGCGTCAGAGCATCATCGCTTACCTGGAAGACAGCGGGTTCGAGACCATAGAGGCCGCGGACGGGCGAGCGGGCGTCGATTGCATCAGTCAGAATGATCCCGACGTGGTCTTGTGCGATTTGCGAATGCCCGGCATGGACGGGATGGACGTGCTGGAGTGGGCTGGGCGGGAGCGCGTTGAAACGCCGATCCTAGTCGTATCCGGCCTGGGCGGCCTGGGTGACGCCATCAAAGCACTCAAGCTCGGCGCGTGGGACTACATCACCAAACCGATTCAGGACATGGCCGTTCTGGAACACGCGGTTCGCCAGGCGTTAGAACGCGCAGATCTGATCCGTCAAAACAGGATATACCGGGAACATCTGGAACACGCCAACGAAAAATTGGAAGAGAGTTTGCGCCAGCTGGAAGAGGACGAGCGTGCCGGACGCCGAATCCAGTTCCAGCTCATGCCCAAAGACGGCGCGGTGCTCGGTGGGTTTCGATTCAGCAGACGGCTGCTTACTTCCACCTACCTGAGCGGTGATTTCGTCGACTACTTCGTCATCGACAGACGCTACGTCGGCTTCTACATCGCCGATGTGTCCGGACACGGCGTCTCGTCGGCCCTCATCACACTGATGTTGAACAATTACATCAACCGCCTCCTCGAGGGCTACCGGCAGTTCGGCAAAGAAGCAATCATTCAGCCCGCCGTCACGCTGGAGAAGCTGAATCGCGCGACCATCCGCGCTGAGCTTGGAAAGTATTTGACCATTCTCTACGGGGTGTTTGATTTGGAGGAAAACCGCCTGCGGCTCAGCAATGCTGGACAGTTCCCATACCCCATTCTGTACTGCGATGCCCAGGCGAGCTATCTCGAGCAGAAAAGCATGCCGGTGGGTTTGTTCGATTTCGCAGAGTTTGGCGAGTTGACGATCGATCTTCCAGACCAGTTTGCGCTGGCCCTTTTCTCGGACGGCATTCTGGAAGTTCTCGAGCAGCCGAGTATGCGCGCCAAAGAAGACTATCTACTCGAGTCCGTCGACCGGATCGATCCCGGCGCGGGCGATTTGGCAGCGCGGCTCGGCGTCGTGGGCGAATCCGACATTCCCGACGACGTCACCCTTTTGTTGATAACCCGGAATAAAGAATCATGAGCATCGGCGAAGCCTATTACGCATGGCACGGCGATACCTGTGTGCTTCGCCTCGTTGGCGAGGTTCGCTATACACTTGGTACGGATCTGGATCGGTTCATCGAGAGGCTATTCTCCGGCGAGCGCTGTCGGGAAGTGCTGATCGATCTGACCGCAAGCAAATCCATCGACAGCACGAGCCTCGGGCTGTTGGCGAAAATTGCCAACCTGTTACGTCCTCGAGGGCGAACTGCAACCATTGTTTCCACCAACCCGGACATCGACCGAACACTGGAAACTGTCGGTTTCGATCAAGTATTCACCATTCTTCACGAGGGGAAAGGGGACACGCCCGCGGCCAGGTCGTTGCCGCACATCGATAGCGACAAGAGCGAAATGGCCGATACGATACGCGAGGCCCACCAGATCCTATGCGATCTGAACGATGGCAACCGTGAAATGTTCCAGAGCGTCGTCGACGCACTGGAGCCGAAGGACGGCAAGCCCCGACATCAGTAGCGCGGGAATCTCGTTGCGGTAGGCCCGGCTCTATGGCCTGATGTACAGGTACCCCTGCTGCTGCAGTTCGGCAATGCGTACGACGCCACCCTGATCGACTCGCACGAATCCCGGAACCAAATCGCTTAGCTGCACGTCTTGCGCGGTCATCGTGTTTCCGCAGGCATTGAACTGCACGCCTTCGCCCTGGAGGTTGGTCAATGACTCCCGGAGTTTGTCCGTTGCCTCGATTTCGTGGAACGCTTTCAGGCCTGGTCCGTGGACCACCAGGACGATTTCCACGTTCTCCGGGCCGCCGACGCCTTTGATGTGATTTTCGATGTTGTTCAGTGCGAAGTTGACCTTCTCGGCGTCGGCAACGTGGTATACGACTCTTTGCTTCTCGGCGGCAACAGCGCTGCCGGCGGTCAACGCACATGCGATGGCCAGGATCGCCAGTACTGACTTGATGCCCATGAGGAACGCCTCCTAAGGGTGGAACTTTCGACTATGAATAGATCATGGTCTTTCGGACAGTTGCAGAGTATCAATATCATGCACCTTCTTACGAGTGGTCTCGGGGCCGCCCTCTTCGCCGTCATCGCGGCTACCGGCGCCGCCGAGGTGCGGGTCGATGCAGATGACCAGACCGCCATTTCCCTGACCGTCTACGACCAGGACCTGGCACTGGTTCGAGACCGGCGCAGCATCGCCCTCACGAATGGCGAAACCGATCTGGCCTTTGCCGATGTGAGCGCAAGAATTCGGCCCGAAACGGCCGTCCTCTACGGCGAGCTCGCCGTGCTGGAGCAGAATTTCGATTACGACCTCCTGACCCCGGAGCAACTGCTTGCGAAGTTCGTCGGTCGGGAAATCGGCCTGGTGCGGACCCATCCCCAAACCGGCGAGGAGAAGCGGGAGAGCGCCACGCTTCTCAGCGTCGCGAACGGCGGTGTCGTGTTCCGCTTCGGTGATCGGATCGAGACCGGTGGGCTCGGCAGTCCGTGGCGCTACGTATTCGATGAAGTCCCATCCAACCTACGCGAGCGTCCGACGCTCAGCATGTTGGTGGCGCACGCGGGCGAGGCACAGCGCGACGTGGAACTCGCCTATCTGACCGGCGGGCTGTCCTGGCAGGCCGATTACATTGCGACACTGCAGGATGACGGCGCGCACTTCGATCTCAGCGCCTGGGTAACGGCCACCAACACCAGCGGTGTCAGCTACCGTAACGCCCGCCTTCAATTCGTTGCAGGCCAGCTCAACCTGCTAGCGACGCCCGGGCCGGAGGCGATGCAAACGATGGTGAAGATGGTGGACGCCCCGCCGACCATGGAGCGCGAGTCGTTGTTCGAATACCACCTCTACACATTGCCCAGAACCACCACCCTCCGCGACCAGCAAGCGAAGCAATTGCTGTTGCTGCAGGCCTCCGGCGTCCCGGTTACCACTCGCTATCGCATCGACGTCAGCGGCCCGGTGCACGGGCCCCAGTACGACACGAGGGAGGGTCGCGCGGAAACGTTGTTGACTTTCGAGAACGAAGCACCGGCACTCGGCCAACCGCTGCCGGCGGGGGTGATTCGATTCTACCGGCGGGACGCCAATGGCAGCGCGCACTTTATTGGCGAGAATTACATCGATCACACCCCGGTGGGCCGCGAGCTCGACCTCATCGTCGGCAGCGCCTTCGACATCACGTCCGAGACCCGGCAGACCCGGTTCGAAAAAGGCATCGGCACGGAGCGAACCAGCGACTGGGAAGTGGTGGTTTACAATGCTAAGCAGAACCCGATTACCGTGCAGCTCCAGGCACGATTCCCGGCGGACTGGGCCATCGAACAGGAAAGCCAGCCCCACGACAAACCGGACGCCGCGACCGCGCTATGGTCCCTACTGGTGCCCGAATCGGGTAATGCCAAATTGAGCTACCGCGTGCACGTGCGGTGAGCAAACGCTAATTCAGGCAAGGTATGTTCGTGAACGCCAAGCCCGAGAAGCCGTTGCCCGTCCAATCAAACCCGGTGATTCTGTGCCGGCTCGATGACATACCCGACGGCGGCACGCGCGGCTATCCGGATACAGATCCTGCGACGATCGTGCTGGTGCGAAGCGGCGACGAAGTGCGCGCATTTGAGAACCGCTGCCCGCACACCGGGGCACCGATGGAGTGGCGGCGCCATCAGTTCCTGTCGTTCGACGATTATCATCTCGCCTGCGGCATCCACGGTGCCCTCTTCCGGCCCGATGATGGGTTTTGCGTGGCGGGACCGTGCAGCGGCGCGTCTTTGATGCCCGTCACGGTGCGTGTCGTGGACGGATGCGTCCTGCTCGACACAGATTGATTGCAGGCACCTCCGGCAGTGTCGAAGTCCGTGTTTGATTACGGAATCGTTTCGTGCAGCAGCTTCCCGCGAGCAAAGGTCCGCGCGTACAATGTTGAATCATAACGGAATCGGCGCACGAAACGGTGAGAGATCAAATGCGCTACCTGCAGGCTGCTCGCGCGATATGCGGAAACATTCCGTAGTGCGAAGCGGAATGTTTCCGTCTACTCAATGTTATATCTCATGAAACATTATGAATGAACAAAGGTTCTCCGAGCGCCAGGGGCTTCGAACCACGTCGGAAGTTGAAATTTCTGTTCGTTCCGATGCC
>JBFGYN010000004.1:0-32980 GCA_041587415.1 Candidatus Competibacterales bacterium
ACCCCCGTCGGCCTGGCTCACACCCCAGAGGCGGTGAAATCCCCTGAAATCCAACCCGTCGAGGGACGGCGTTTTCTCGCGCAGGACGGCAACGATCCCGCCGAGTTCCTGCAAATCGTCGGCAAGTCGTTCGGTCACCAGAGCCTCGATGCGCTCGCTCAGCTCCGATGCTGCTCGACTGCTGGGCAGCCCAAGTGTAGACAGCCAGAAATCGATGCGCCGTGCGGTCTCGTAAGCGAAACGCACGGTCTGCTCGACGCCCATCTCCCGCTGCTGCGCGAACTCGGCCTCCAGACGCATGGCGTCGGTGCTAAGAATGTGCGCCATGACAACGGCCTCGTTCACGGTGAACAGATCACCCCAGGTCCCATTGCGTTCGTTGCGCAGATCATGGAACGGCAGCGTTCGCGCGAGTTCGAACCCAAGGGCAAGCAACTCCTCGAACCGTCGTTCGTCGGGGAGGAAATAGCCCGATTCCAAGGCGCGCGGAAAGCGGTCCTTTTCCTCGGTCCCGTCCGAAATGCTGAGATCGGGCCAGAGGCTCATTCGAGAATGTTCATCGCATTCGTCGTCCCGAGATCACGGTGTTCACAGGTAGACGTTGGTTCCTTCTCGGAAGTAAAACGGGTAGACGACGTTGCTCCGCGTGTTGGTACTTCGAATCGTGTACTCGATCCGAATTCGTAGCAGTCCGTCGAAAACGTCCTCAGTACCCACGTGGACCTTGTCGAGGCGTATTCTCGGTTCGAAAAATACGATGGCACGTTCGATGACCTCGCGAATCTCGCTCACGGTGCGCTCGTTTACGGTCTCGAACACCAGGGCGTGGAGTTCGCAACCATAGGTCGGCTGCATGATCCGCTCGCCTGGGCGGGTGGTGAGCAGGATCCTCAAGCTCTCGCTGATGTCCTCCTCGTCGGAAACCATCCTCACGCGCTTCGACACTGGATCGAACTCGAGCGGGAATCCCCACCCCCTTCCAAGAAACGATTCGCTCGCCATTACCTGTCTCCTTGCAGCGTCTACCCGCCGATGATCACGGTGGGACAGCCCACAACGATGGATCCGCCATGAGCGGTGGTATCGCCGATTCTGGCCGCCGGCTTGTTGGCGATCATGACCGTCGCAGAACCTTTCACGATCGAATCGGGCGGGCCGACACAGACGCAGTTATCCCCAATAACCGCCGCCGGAAGACTGCAAATCAGGACGGTGGGCACACACGGGCCAACGATCGGGCCACCCACGTGCGGGATAGGTGGCACACCTGGCGTCTGCATCGGGCAAGTGTGCATATCCGTCAGTCTCGCTGCAGGTGGCAGATGTCCTCCCCCTTGGTGTCGACGGTTCCCGATGAGCCGTGGAACCGTACCAAGCTTTTTAGTTGATCAGCACCATGGCGCCCTTTACGGTCGTCTGGCCCGGCGACGTCAGCTCTGCGCTCGCACTCCCCTCCGCGGCGAATCCAACATTCGCATTGTTGTTGATGTTCAATCCCTCGACCCCCACGTCGGCGTCGGACTTGATGCCGATCTCTCCCGTCGCCAACACGTCGATCTTGCCGCTAGCCTTTATCTCGATGTCTTTCGGGCTCGATACGAAGATGCCATCCGGGTTCAGCTCGACCTTGTTGTCGTTCTGGTCTTGCAAAAGGATGGATTTTTCGTCGTCGCTCAGCACGATTTTGTTTTCGTTCGGCGTGACGACCGTGATGACTTGCTTGTTTTCGTCGAACTCGACGGTAAGCTCGCTCCGGGTCACGATTGCCTTGGTGTTGTTCTCCGCTTCCGGCTCGTAATGCGGCTTGCGCTTGCCACTGTAGAGGCTGCCGAGTATCACCGGATGCGCCGGGTCGTTGTTCAGATACCCGAGCACCACTTCGTCACCAATCTCCGGCAGAAAGAACGCGCCGATACCGTCGGACGCGTAGAACGTCGCCAGGCGCGCCCAAACCCCTTCGGTTTCCGCCTGCAGCAGCGGCAGGTAGACCTGCAGGCGGTAATTCCCCTCAGGGTCCTCGTCCAGCTGCTTGACGACACCGATCTGGAGCCCCTCGACTCCCGGAACGAGGCCCGAGGCCGGCGGGGCCACCAGGTCACGCTGCTCCGAGAACCAGTCTTCTGGTAGACCGAACTCCACTTCTGTCAGCCAGTTACCCCGGGAAATATCGTGTCGCACCGAGGTCACGAACACGTTGCCGTTGAACCGATTGCCAACACCCTTCAACGAAATGACACCACCGATCTTGGCCATCGCGCTGCCCTGGAACGTTATTCTGCCCCGGATGCGGGCCAATTCGGCCTTCAATTGACGACTGGTCGCCCAGGTCTTCAAAGAATCAGCATCGGTTCGCGCATTGGTTTGAAGCCGGTACGACGACGGCCCGACGACGGCGGACAAATCGCTGGACTGGAGGTCACCTTGGCTGGTCAAGGACTGAGCGCCTGCCGTCTGCTCGACCACTGCCTGTGTCGACTCGTCCCAGGACACAGCCTTGACTTCTTGCAGCTGAGTGCGCGCATCCAGGTCTGCGTGGAACTCGATCAGATCAAGTCCGTATGTCACTTCCAGACTCGCTTGGGCATCCCCCATGGGCGCTTGCACCGTCACCTTGCCATCGTCGACCAGGACCACGAGGCCGTTTGCCTCCGCACGAGACAGCATGAAGTCCCAATCCGTGCAGAAATACTGCACGAGTTCACCGTGCTGGACCGAGGTCGCATCCACACTCGACGTCAATCCGCCATAGTTGCCGATGATTTGCTCCATGACCGCGCTGTCCTTGATATTGACGTAGTTGGCATTCTTGCGGCCCACGGACATGGCAGCGGCTTTGTCGCGGCACTCCAGAACCAGACGGGAAAAGTTGCTGCCGTCTATCTTTATGCCGTGACGGACGACGACGCCTTTGAAAATCGTTTGCTCCTCGCTGGCGTATCCGGCCTGAATTTCGATTTCCGCTCCCGGCTTGAAGGTGTCCTCGTTGCTCAGTGGAAAATCCTGTTCTGGCATGTCACCGTCGCTCAGCACCAGCGTCGCGGTGGCGATCTTGTTGATCCTCTTGCTGACCAACACGGACAAGATTTCGATACTGTCGTCGATCTGACTGCCGCCGCTCAGAACTTTCAGGGTAACGACGCCGTCCGCCGCGGCAAGGGGTGAATCCGGCATGATCTACCTCAGGGGCGGAAACCGCAGCCAGGTGCCGGGTTCGAGAGTACGAAAATTGGCGAGCCTGTTCTCACGCGCCACGTCTATGTAGCGACTGCAGTCCTTGTAGACCCGCAGGCAGAGCAACGGGAGCGTGTCGCCGTCTCGGACCTCCACCTGGTGGGAGAGATCGGGAGAGGAGCGGTCTGCTCGGAGCGCCGCTTCGATTTTGGTCATGAAACTGACGAAAGAAAGTTTCACCTTTGCCCGCAACGGCAATCCGGTGGGCTTGAAGAGCGTGTAATCGACGGACATGGACTCCATTCTTCCGTAAAAGGCGTCAAGCTCGCCCCATGCGAGCTTGACGACACTCGGCTCGTGCTTGTCACCCACATACCGGTAGACTACGTCTTTCAATTGATCGATCTCCGCTTGAACGTCGGGGACAGCGGAGTCGTCCTTCTTGACGACACCGGTCCCATCCAGGACGAGATCGAACGAGACCTTCTCGGAGTTGATGGAGGCGAAACGCGGTTCCGCCGACGTCTGTCCCTGGGGCTTTTGATTGCTGCCCTTAGCGTCCGGGTCACCCTCCTTGGAATACGCGATTGACAGGCTGTGTGCGTAGGAAGCTGGGTTCAACAATGCCTCGAAGACATCGCTTTGGCTGCTGGAGGGCGTGGTTTGCCCGCCGTTGACCTCGCATCGCGTTATGGTCAACTTCTGTTTTTCCCCGCTCATACCGCTTCCATCCCGTTCCTCGCGTCACCTTTTTTCTGCGACGCCTCGCCACTCGCGACCCTGGGGCGGGTCGCTCCATTTTCGACGCCGTGCGGAGGGAATATCGTCGCGCAGCCAGACGTGGGCTGGCTCCAGCCTCAGCGCTCGCGTTGCCGCTCCAGCATCTCTTCCACCATCCGCCGACAGGCTTCGAGCAGCTCCTGCCTCAACGAGTCCACGTCGACGTCCGATCGAGACGTGTTCGAGTCTCCCCCCCGATGGACTTCGCCTTTGACCACGAGCTGTTTCACCTCGATGGGCATGGAGACTCAATCTGTCCGTTGCAGAGTGCTGTAGGCGAGCTCGATCTTCTCGATGGCGACCTCGTTCTTAGTGGAGTTGAAGCTCTCCACATCCCAGTTGACCGGAAACGCATTGGCAAACGTCCAAGACCGGACCGGCTCTCGCTCCTCGTTCAACAATCTGACCTCTACCAGTTTCGTCTCGATGGGCTCCGAATAGTCGTTCTCGAGCACCGCCTTGCACCACTCCACCAGCGCTGAATCGCTTTTCGCAATGCCCCGTTTGAGTACAAGCTTTGGATTCTTGACCGCTTTCGGAAGTTGATGGACGAAGCGGTTCTCACCGCCCTCGTTCACGGGCTCCAACTCCAACTCGGCGCTGATGCCGCTGACCTCCTGAAAGGACGTGTCACCGCTCGATCCGTCTCCACCAATCACCACCCCGAAATGAAACGCTGGCAACGGGTAGCTGCTGGATTCCTGCTCAGAGCTCGCACCGGCACTCATCGTGTTCTCCGCGCGGGTCCGAGGGACGGGCGGGGCCTACCGCGTGCGTACGTCACGTCTGCCCCTCGGCCAGGCTTCAGGCGTTCTCGATCGTCAAACCTTCGTGAGCGATTTCGATCGATTCGATCGCCACCTCGTTTCCGTCCGATTTCAGGTCCGTGCCCGTGACCTTAGCGGGCCATGCGTTGGCCAGGGTCCAGACCATGGTCGCATTGCCCTCTTCGTCCAGCAGGCTGATGGTGACGGGTATCCGTTTTATGGTGTTCATCTTGATCTGGCTGAACCAGTCCCAGAATTTGTTATCGGACTTGAACACACCCTTCTTCATGGTCACATTCCCAAACTTCTTGATCCCCGGCATATTGATAGTGGAAAACTCGGGACTGTCCCCGTGCCGGTATTCGATGGTCTGGGACTCGATGTCCAAGCCGGACACCTCCTGAAAACTCATGACCTCGGCGTCCCACTTCACCTGAAAATGGAACTTCGGCAACGGCCATACACTCGTCGATTGTGCGGATCCATCATCTGCCATGACGCATCTCCTCTAGGCTTTTGGAATATGGGCTGTCGGAACAGTGCGGTAAGGTCTGCTTCCCATCGACCCGGTCAGGACTTCTGCATCTGCTGCTGGAATGTGATCTCAATGAACTCGGCCGGGCGCGAGATGGCGACCAGCACCGTGACCCTGAGGATCCCCTCCAGGATGTCCACGGGCGTCATAGTCTCCCCGAGACCCACGTGCACACTGAAGGCGTCATCCGGCGTGGCGCCGGCGAGCCCGCCCCGTTTCCAGATTCCAGTCAAAAAATTGCGAATCATGCTGCGAATCGTGACCCAGGTACTGGAAACATTGGGGTCGAAGACGTAAGCCTTTGTCGCCAGCTTGATCGACTCTTCGAGCATGATCATCGTTCGGCGGACGTTGACGTAGCGCCAGTCGAGGCTGTTGCCATCGAGAGTCCGCGCGCCCCAGACCAACACGCCCTCGCCGATGAACGTGCGAATGGCGTTGACGGACTTGCCCTGGGTGGTGACGTTCAGGTCTTCCTGCTCGTCATGTGTGATGCTGACAGACGGCGCAACGACGGCGTTCAGGCTGACATTGGCGGGGGCCTTCCACACTCCGCGGGCGTTGTCGACCATCGTATAGACCCCCGCCATCGCCGGACCCGGAGGCAGCAAGTTCAGTTGCCGCTGCATATCAGCAACGATGTCATTGTACAAAGGGCTCATTGCGCGCAAAGTCTTTTCCAGCAAGTTCTTGCGTGCTGCGGTGTCGGCCTCGCTCAAGTCATCCCAGCTCGCGGTGATGCTATCGACCTCCTCCAGTTGCTTCGCAACCTTGAGCTTGCTCACCTTCTCGGCCGGGGAGTCGGTCTCTTCCACCTCGGGCGCCGAGTCCGGAAGACCGAGGTCGCTCTTGATCAATTTCTGCAGTTCCTCGAGGTTCCCCAGGTTCTCGTAGCTCAGATCCTTGTCCTTGACGATCGTGGTCCGGACCCACGGGTAGTAAGCCGCCGCAAAATCCAGGTAGTTGATGCCCAGAGCCGACCGAAAATTCTCGATGCAGTCCCCGGCGGGGTCTTGCCGATCCCGGTATCCTCCCCAAATGTCGAGTATCGCGACCCGGTTCTTCATCTTGCCGCCGCAATGTTGCAGTGCGGCCTGCTGTACCGTGATCGCGTTGGGCTCCGTGAGCAGAACCGTCTCGGGGATCACCACCATGGTCGGCTCCTGCTCCTTGAGCAGATAACCGATTCCCTTCATGAGCTTGTCGGCTTCGATATCGTCCTCGTAGCTACCCACGGAGACGACGTAACAAGGGCCGCCGCCGTTCTGGAAGAACAGCAGCATGCTGAAATAGAGCAGATAGCTACCGGCTGTCCGGTTCAGCGCGTAGTCCTTGCCTGCCAAGAAAAATGCGGGGTCTTCCGCGGAATCATCCGGATGGTCGGCGATTTCGAAGACGGGCGTCGGTCCGAAGCCGAAGTAGTTGTGAAACTCCGACATCGAGCTGATGCGCCACGGCACGTTACGCAAGGATTTGCCCTTGTTACTTGCTGTTTCTGTGTAACCGATGAAAGCTGGTACCGCGGTCGCGACCTCGACGACAGAATTCGGAAATGCACTTTTTTCGACAATATAAACGCCGGGTGTCTTCATCTGACCCATGATGTTCTCCTCAATCCCTCAACCGTTGACGTAAACCTCTGACACCGAGACCACTTTGCCCCGAATGGTTTGCCGGTTCATTTGTCTCGCCGCTGCAACCGGAAGACGCCTGACCAGCACCCTGCCACTGCCCGTCCCCGCTTCCCTCAGTTGAAATCGGCAAGCGGAGTGTTGTTGCAGCGGAATTTCAGCCTTGGAGCGGAACGCGAGCGCCGGGCGCTCATCCGATAAGGACACGCGACCGAGGGAATCGAAATGAATACCCTCGTCGAGATCGATAATGCTCACCTGCTTTTCCGCAAGCGCGCCCAGCAGGTAGTAAGTCCAGTAAGTCTGTGCCGGGTGAAACCGGAGAAAGTAGCGCGCGGGTCCCTGTTCGAGGCGTTTCTTCAGGCTGCCGCGACCCGAGCCAAAGACAATCTTGACGATGAATGCGGGCGGCACCCGCAGGTCCCGAGAGTCGAGCAAATCCGCAAGCGCCTCGGACTCGATCGGCTCCAGGTCCTTCTCGGAGACGTGATCTGTTCGGTGCAGGCGAATTCGATCGCCGTCAGCAACGCCGCGTCCGCTGTGGAGGTACGCAAGAGCGTCTCCCGCGAAAAGAACGGCCTGGGAGAAGTGCTTGTACGAACCGTCGTCCACGTGCACCTTGAAGGGGAAGGCAAGCTCTCCGTCGCCCTCTTCGAGAAAGAGTTTCAAGACATCGGTGGCGCTCTCGTCGTAGTACAGCTCAATGCCGTTCGCAGTGTCCCGGATTAGAAACCCGGCCCGGTTCAGCAACGCCCTCAAGGCGTGGGTCGGCACGAATCGGACACCACGCCAGAGCCCGTCGCTGAAAAAGCCGTGCTCGACACTGACACTGAAAAGAGGCAGGAATGGACCCATCTATACCCCCAGCACGTCAGCTGGCCAGCGAACGCTGGGGCGCTTTGATGGTGGGAACTTCGGACGTGACTGCACCGCCGTCAATCGTCACCAGCCGCACCTTGTACACGATCGACGGCAGGTACCTGGTACTCAAGATTCCCCACAAATTGCTGAGCTGGTGGATGTCCAAGTTCTCCACATCAAGCGCCAACCGGTCGATCCTTCGGTCCAGTTCCGGCGTGTTCTGGTGGTCGAATACAGGGTGCATCTGGAAGAACCGAATGGTGCTGGAGATGCTCTTGAGCGCCTCCGGGTAGTTGCTGCCGCTGAAGTACGCAGCGAACATCAGGAACAAATTGAGCTGCAGTGGTGCATTTCCCACGACCGTCCGTGATCCACCAACTGTTGCGGCTTTGGGACGCGCGCTCGGCACTTTTTCCTTTTCGATGTTCGCGAGAAAGACGACGACCTTGTTATCGATGTGGGACGCAACCGAGCCATCCTGCTCGAGGATGTTGGATACGACCACCATGTCTTCGCTTTGATTGAATGTGCGCTTCAGAAATTGATTTAGCTCAGTCGTAATCTGATTGACTGCCGCGTAGATCATCGCGATTCGACCCCGCAGACGCCGGATGAATTCAGGCACTGGCTCACGGCGCGCCCATCGTCGCCCCACACCAGCCGTTCCATGCAATTTGCACCGGTCGCCTGGGTACTCGGCAAACGCCGGTGCCGGATGCGCATCTCTGCAAACAGCCTGACATCTCAACGGGATGTGTCGTCAGAAACGGAGTGGCGGCAGCCCGACCGACACCCAGTCTGTGAAATCAATGCCACTAGACCCCCTTCAGAATTGGACGAATCCGCGCTGAACGCGGCCTTCCGCGCGGTCCCTGCGCTGAGAGCAGGGAATCATGCTTGTTTGAATCTGAGCCTAGTCCAGCGCATCAAGGTGTCAAGGAACGACTGCGCAAAAAGTACCGCATCGCGGGCGGGACCGACCTGACACCACTTCCCCCTGGAATGACAGTGGGGGACGACCTTTTGAACGAAATCCAGCCGTACCTCCTGTCGGGGCGTCTATGCTTGTCGGAAATCGGGGCGGATGTTCCCCCGGGGGGGCGCTCGTGACGGTGCCGCCCGCGCAGGTCCCGGCACAAGAACGACAACCTACAGCCTTGGGTAGGTCTCTGGCACTGATGGTTCTGCCGCCAAGGGAACGTGTGACGGCCGCAGATCAGGACTGGAGAAGTTGCGTGTCGTGGATGGCTGGTTGTCCGGGACGGGATATTTGGGAATGGGGACGAGCGGCCTATTCCGCCGATCCTTGGACTGGCGGCCGCCAAACCGCGACGATCAATCGATAGGGTGGCCAAGGTACGATGGAGAATCGTCATGAAACATCCCATTGGAGTCTTCTTCGCGTGCCTCGTGCTGGCGTTTGTTGGCTGCAGCAGCGATCCCGAGATTCCAGAACCCGAGGCTCCGCCCCCGGAACCCGCCGGAGCGGAGCCTCCCGCCGTATCCGCGGCGTTCGAGAATCAGCTGTTGCAATTTCTGGGAGAGGGCGCCAAGACAACGGCCATGGCCGCACAAGGCTTGCCCTACGGGGATTTCCTGAAACAGATGGTAAACACCAGGGCTGCCTATGATCTCGTGCTTTCGATCTGGCCCGGTAACTTCGCGGCCGACGCCAAAAACGATTTCGGCAAGGCGATCCAAGGCTGGCAGCTGGCACTCGAACTTTGGGGACTAAGGATCAGCCAGGGCGACAACCCGACCGAGCCGGACATCAATGGCTTCGACCAATACACCACGTATGCGTTGAAAGAGCTGAAATTCGAGACGTACGGAAAGGACTATTTGGTAGCGGACTACAGAGGTCGATATTACCTGCCATTCGACGCCAACATCGGGGTGTTGCTAGAGGTAGCGGGGAAATCGTTTGATACTGCCCGAGCCAGAATTCTCAGCGCCCTCGATAACCAAGTGACAGATAAAAGCGACCCAGAAAGCTAGCCTGGCCCGGATACTTCATCAGGGACCCCGGATGCTGGCGGAATTCGCAGCCGCCCTGATGAAATATCCGGGCTAGCGCTTCCACCGCGAGTGCGGCGCGGTTGTGCCCGCACTCGCCGATCGGCCGTTTTTCCCGGTGAAAGCTGGCTCAATTCAATAAAACAAGTAGACACTAATCGCGAATATCAAACCCATAATGACAGGCCAATAGAAAAGCTTTGGCCAGAGATTGCCCTTTGCATAAATGACAGTTTTCAAAATTGACGAATCCTGCCGACTCGCAAACAGCAAGGAATTAATGGAAACCGACAGAATTGCCACGTAAATGATCAAATAGAAGTATTCGAGATAGACGACCTTTTCAGAATTCAGGCTGGATCGCAAATTGACGTGTGCAATGAGTATTGTAAAAAAAAACGCGGCCGCGATGCTCAGGACCGTAGACGCATCGAATCCCAGTTCTGCCGAGTTACTATTTTCCTTCGTTCCAAATACCAAAACCGCGAAAAGCATTGTAACAATTGCCATCAATGGAATGATGTGAGAGATGAATGGATCGACAAATCGTCTCACCAGGCCAATATTGAAATATAACTCTGGAAAATCAAGCTGCCCAACGTAGCCATCGATTCCGAAATTCGAATTGTAACTGTTTTCGCGGAATGAGAAATAGGACTGGTGAATCGTCCACCCAGGCAGGACGAAATCAGTCCGATCCAAACCAGGTAGAAGGCTAGGATTCGTGTAGTCGTAGGATGCAAAGTCAGGTGTGAGAATGACGTTTCGGTCAAAATCTTCATGCCAGATTCGAATCCAAACATCCTGTCGATCGAGCGGATAAACCGAATAATTGAATTTCTGCCGCAGGGTTGCCCGGAAGTACCATCCG
This sequence comes from Candidatus Competibacterales bacterium, assembly GCA_041587415.1. Classification (GTDB taxonomy): domain Bacteria; phylum Pseudomonadota; class Gammaproteobacteria; order Competibacterales; family JAHEDQ01; genus JBFGYN01. Next base: position 10,633 of record JBFGYN010000004.1, read on the forward strand.
ATTACGGTGCCTTCCTCGAAAGGCCGATCATAAGATTTCGAAATTTCGGCCGACTCAGCCTCTGGGAGCACGAAACCTCGGGAGATGCTCTTGGGTACCGAGTGCTGGTACTTTTGCCAGATGTAGCCGGTCAGGATAACGTTGTTCGCAGTTGTAAACTCGATCGATTGGACGAACACTCCAGTTGGAACATAAATCGGTTCCTCGACCCCCACGAGCTGCCGCCGTTGCTTGACGGAATTTGCCGTCAGAAACTGACTCGCCCCGGCAGAGCCGGTTACTTTCACGCCCAGCCGCTCATCATTGTCGGGCATGTGGAGAGCGATCGCACAAATGGCAATGACCCCCGACAACATAAAAAATGCTGTCGTGATACTGCCGCCAAGCCACAATGCCCAGGTGTTTCCGGTGTGTGCGCCCGATACCAAAAACGCGAACGTCGCCAAGAATGTGACAACTGCAATTGTGATTCGAATCAGGTGCTGCCGGGACTTGGTGATGCTGTCGATCACCTCGCTCTTGTAGAATACTGCTCCGAGCGACCAATTCGTGCCAGTCACGGGGGTCAGCACGAGCCAGGAATCCTGATTCGACTCCGGGTCGATGTAGTCGGTCAGCACCTCATTGCCCGCCAGTCCTCGAATGACAAACTCACGAAGCTGGGGGTCGCGTTGCACGTCTTCACGCTCGAACACATTCCTGAGCGAGTAGGTGTAAGCAGAGACCGGATGAGCGATGAATACGCCCTCCCGAGAAAGGATGAAACCGAAGCCGGTTTTGCCGAGCTGAAGTTCCCCCAGACGTGCGCGAATGTCGCTGAGTGAAAGGTTGGCTCGCACGACACCGGCCGGCTGGGCTTGCTGGCCGGAAACTCCTGGACAATAGAACGGGCTGGCGAATCCAACAACGAGTTCCTTGGTGGCGCCGCCCAAATAGGGCTCGATCCATCTGGCGCCTTTGGCGATGGTTTCCTTGTACCACCGCCATTCCAGATAGGGCGGATCGTAATATTGCTCAATCGAGAAATGCGTGGGGGTCTCGCCTTTCTTGCCGTAGTGGGGAGCGTACATCTCATCAGGCGTGCACGGGGCCTCAGGCCGCAAGGCGACACCGACCTCGAAGATCGCGTCTTCCTGCTCCAGATAGACGCTGCGGAGCCGGCCCTCGATCTCGTCCCAATCAAAATCCGTGCGACCCATTTCCTTCGCGAGTTCTTCCACGAGAGGCTGGATCACGCTTTTTCGGTCGCCGATCTCCTTGGCAGCCCTGCTCGCCTGGTCGAGAATCGTCTGCTTGGCTCGCGTGGTCGCCGCACGCTGTTTCTCCATGTAGCTGTACACGAGATACGCGGATACGAGAAAGCTCGCGGCACAGAGTAAAGCGGCAATTCGAAATACCGGTGTTCTGAACGACGCTGACATCATCTCAGTCCATTCCATAAACTGCCGAAGCGCGGCGGTGGCGCTTCCGTCGGGGTGGGCGACGACCCACATCTCGTGGGCGGGCGCCGACTTCACGTATCGGGAGGCCCAATGCAACCGAAAACTGTTTCCGCAATGGCCAGCGAGTCTAGCGAGCCGCGAGCCGTTTTGCACAATTGGCAGCTGATCGACCGCTAGCCCGGATATTTCACCAGGGCGGCCTTCGGCTAGTCCAATGGTGTGCCGACGCCGGTACCGAAATCCTCACGGTCCCCGTAGTAGATTTACTCCGCGCGCGCCAGGGAATCCGAGGTCGAAAGGGTGGCTCCGTCGGGTGCGCGGATACGGTGACGGAATTGACATTGCAACAGTTTGATTCCATGGCGGGGAGGCGGCAGGAGTTCTATCACTTGTGGACCTGCGAATCGCCGCATCCGCTCGAAGCAACGAGGGCACATGCAGACTTTCACAGGGAGATCATGTTTCGCGAGACACAACCCCGCGGCATCGGGAACGCGGGCATGGCGTAGTGGTGGCGGCAGGCGTGCCGACTCCCGCGGCGGCTCGGCCGAGTTCGTTGACAAGCGTCCGGAATCGGTTGCGCAACGGCGCCTGATTGGGAGCATCGACGGGAGCCCACGGCAGCAGGCGCAAGAGCGACGGCTCGTCGGGGCATTCGGGGCGCCGGAGCGGCGGCGACCGGGTCTGGACAGGGACCGACGCCAAGTGCTGGGGCCAGCAGAGCCGATCACCCAGACCGCAGGCGTGTCGATCAATGACAATGACGGCTCGGCCCGCGAAACGGACCTGATGGGTGTGAACGCCCGCCCGATGCGAGGGTCGGCAAAGTCCGCACCATCTCGATCGAAACGGCGGCGCGGTCGGCTGTCGTGGCCGAGTGTTCGAGCAAGCGCAGCTTCGGCGTCGGAAAGGACGGGAGCATCCAATTCCGATTGATCTCCTACGACGAATTCAAGCGCGACAAGGCCAACGCCCGCGTCGGGGACAGCGCCGGGAGCATGAAGGACATCTGGAAGATCTACGCAGCGTACAATATGCAGGTCTTGTTCAAGAACTGGGAAAATGCCCGCAATTAACTCGTAAACCTGGTCACGAAGCTGGGCCGGATGCAGAATAAGACCTACTGGAAAAACGATGAGGCGCGGGATGGCTTCATCAACCGCGTGCTGGGAAGCATCGAGGAAGAACGGACATGGATCCTCGGGCAACAGGGCCGCACCAAGCCGGACACGCCACAGGCCTTGGGAACCGGTGTTGTCGGCCCGGTAGCGCTGGCCAACCGCCGTGTCGTGAAACTCACCATGAACCAGGCGGTCGTTGCCGACCTCCGGGAACTCAGCTTCCACAGCGACAACTTCAGCAGCTGCTCGCCGGTAGCCATGTACAACGCCGGCAGCCATCGTGGTGGGCTCTTCCACTTTCCGGGCGGCGGGCTCGGCGGCACTTCAACGGAGGACACCAAGCGACGACTCCGGCAAATGTACACCGACGTCAATCCGACGGACGTGCGGCTCAACAGCCGATTCATCGCCCCCACGGAGTGGGACCCCATGGGGCAGACGTCCGACGTCCCGGCGATCACGAATTTCCTGCAGGACGAATTGGGTTACGCCGGCGCGATCCATGCCATCCCGGGTCTTGGCGGGGCATACTCCTTCTACCTGGATGCGGTGATGGCCCCGCAAGCCGTGATGGGAGACATCCCCGTTGCGCACGGAGCGGGTATCTCCGCAATGCAGGACCGCACGAAGGACGAACGAGGCGCTCTGGCGGTCGCCTGGCAAGGACTCCCGGCCGCCATGAAGTATGGCATCGACGAGTTCTCCCACCTGGCCTACGACTGATGCCCCCAGATCGGGCTCAACGGGTGGGGAATCGGTTGCGCCGGTTTGCAGTGGCGGATGCAAACCCGAAGCGTTCGCCCGCATCGCTCACCGGGCTCCCGGATGAGAGTGCGGTTGTGGTGGTTCCGAGTGCGCGCTTGGGCAAAAAAGCGTTGCGACGGTTCGAAGGAGCGTGTGTGCCAGGCAGGCCACAATCGTGCTACCGCCGGGATAGGGATGCGGGTTGGGACACACGATCTTGAATTGAGCGCGAGCCCGGTGAACGTCGCGGTCAGGCGAGGGACGCGCATTACCCCATGAATCTCAATGACGACAGTGGAGCCCAGGCATGACCGAGCAGCGCACACACCAATCCGTGAACGTCTTTGGCGAGCCGCTGGAGGCGTGCGGTGACGACCCCGTGACCGGGTATTTTCGCGATGGCTGCTGCAATACCAGCGACGAGGATCTCGGCTCCCACACGGTGTGCGTGAAATTGACGCGGGAGTTCTTGGAATTCTCCCGCTTCCGGGGGAATGATCTTTCCACACCGCACCCGGAGTTCGGATTTCCAGGGCTCGCACCGGGCGACCGATGGTGTCTGTGCGCCGCACGCTGGCTGGAGGCCCAGGAAAACGGCATGGCTCCGCGCGTTTATCTGAGGCGAACGCACGAACGCGCCCTGGAAACGGTACCGCTTACCGTGTTGAGAAAATATGCATTGGACCTGACCTAACTCGCAGACGGATACTCGAGAAGTCGAGCTATCGAGTCGATTCACCTGAGTGTGGACGCCGTGATCGGAAAGCGCGCCGTCAATAGGTACGTTTTTTTTGCCACGTCCTCCAGGTCCAGGGCGCGACGGGGTCCGGTTGCGACCACAGGCCAAGCTGCGCCTTTTTCGCTTGTCTCTGACTTTCGATGAGCGCTGCACTTCTCGGTCGCTTCCGCGAGGCCCAGGCGTGGCCTTCGGCGACCATTTCACTATTGATGTCACGTCCATCAAGCCAAATGCGGGCGATCAGCCGGCCGGCACGGTCACGATCGACGCCCTCCACGGTCACGACCTTGCCGGCGATCTTTCTGGCCAGAGCTTTTCGTGACTCCCTGTACCAGGCTTGGCGCTTCTCCGGAGCATCGATCTCGGCGAGAAAAACCCGGGAGAGCAAGCCCTGATAGCGAATTTGTATCAAGTCGCCCTTCATGACCTTGGTGACTTCGGCCTCGTAGGTGCGTTGGTCCTGCCCACTGGCGAACTCGACGATCGACAAGGCTGCCAGGAAACACAACGCGACACGGAACGCAGTCGACCGGCTACGCGACCGGCACTCAATCGTCTGGCATTTGAAGCTCATCGTTTCCATCCTTCGACAATCGCAACCGTATCATCGAGCTGTATGGGGCTCGATAGGCACTTTCTCCGCCCGCGTACCGGCCGTCCCCTTGACGCGTTCCCGCATGCTTTGGAACGCCGCGTATAGGGCGGGGATGAAGAAGATTCCTACCGCCGTCGCCATGGCCATTCCACCGACCACGACGAAACCGACGGAGGTGCGGCTGGCCGCGCCTGCACCGGTTGCGAAGAGCAGCGGCAGCACACCGAAGACAAACGACAGGGTAGTCATGAGAACGGCTCGAAATCGCAAGCGTGCCGCGTCCAGGGCTGCTTCCTGGATGCTCAAACCTTGTTCCCGCCTCGACTTGGCAAACTCCACCATGAGGATGGCGGTTTTGCTGGCGAGTCCGATCAGCAGCACGATGCCGATCTGTGCATACAGGTCGTTGCTCAGGAACGGGAGGACGGCCATGGGTAACAGCGCGCCAAAAACGGCAATCACGACGGACACCATGACACCCAAAGGCAGCGTCCAGCTTTCGTATTGGGCAACCAGGAACAGATAGGCGAACAGCATGGCCAGCCCGAAAATCATAAAAACAAGGGTCCCCGCTTCGAGCTCTTGCAAGGTCGAACCTGTCCACTCGATAGCGTAACCGTCGGGCAGGGCCGTGGCGGCAACACGCTGCAGCGCGGCGACCGCATCTCCGGTGCTGAATCCCGGCGGCGGCGAAGCTTGTAAGGAGGCAGACTTGAACTGGTTGTAACGCACGATGGACAGAGGGCCGAGGGCTGGCTTCACGTCCACCAGGGCGCGTAGCGGGACCATGTCGCCGTCTCTGTTTCGTACGTGCAGACGATCGATGTCGTCCACCGTGTCCCGATGCTCGGCGGCCGCCTGTACGATCACGCGGTAAACCTGGCCGTAAAGGTTGAAATCGTTGACATACATCGACCCCAGGTTCGCCTGCAGCGTGGTGAAGATATCGGCTACGGACACACCGAGAATCTGTGCCTTGTCACGGTCCACTTCCAGGAAGAACTGCGGAACGTTCGCGGAGAATGTGCTAAAAACCGCCGTCAATGCGGGATCCTGATTTGCGGCAAAGGCAAGGCTGCGCACCGCCGCGGCAAGTTCCTGGGCGGTTCCGCCTGCGAGATCCTGCACCTGAGCCTCGATGCCTCCGCCGGAGCCGAGGCCCATGATCGGGGGCAACGGGAAGGCGAAAGCGTCGGCACCCACGACTCCTGCCAGCTTTCGGTTGATCACTCCGAGAATGCTGTACCACTGCAAATCGGGCGTCGCACGGGCATCCCATTCGTCCAGGATCGGGATCAGGAGCGCCGCGTTGGAGGCCGTGCCCGCCAGAATGCTGAAACCGGAAACCGCAATGACGTCGGTGACGCCCCCAGTCTCTCGCAGCATGGCAGCGACCCGGTCGGTAAGCAGCTCGGTACGCTGCAACGAGGCACCATCCGGGAGCTGCAGGTTGACCAGGAATACGCCCTTGTCTTCGGTAGGCAGAAATCCACTGGGCGCGTTCGCAAACAGATATGCCGTTGCCCCGGCAAAGACGCCAAGGATAAGCGCCGTCAACAGCAGCCGTCTGACCAGGAAACCCGCCGCACGCACGTAACCATTGCGCGCTGTGGCCACCACGTCACCGAACCAGCGCAGTGGTCCGCTGGGATGGCCAGCGCCAGGTTTCAGAAGCAGCCGGCAAAGTGCCGGCGCAAGGGTCAGCGCGTTCACCGAGGAAATCACCACCGCCACGCCGATGGTGACGGAGAACTGGCGATACAACTCACCCGTTATGCCTGGCATGAACGATACGGGCACGAAAACGGCCAATAGCACCAGGGTGGTGGCAATGATCGGCCCGATGACCTCCAACATCGACTTGCGGGTCGCTTCGCGCGCATCGAGCCCGGTCTCATCCATGACCCGCTGAACGTTCTCCACAACTACGATGGAGTCGTCCACCACAACACCGATGGCCAGAATCAATGCGAACAACGTGATCATGTTGACCGAATAGCCGATCACGTACAAAACCGCCACGGCACCGATCAGCGAGACGGGAATGGCAAGTGTCGGAATCAAGGTAGAACGCCAGTCCGCCAGGAACAGGAACGTAACCGCCACCACCAGGCAGAACGTGATTATGAGCGTTTCCAACACCTCTCGAATCGAGGCTCGCACGGCGCGAGTCGTGTCGTAGAGAACGTCGTAGGCCACATCTGGCGGAAAACCCTGGGCAATCCGTTCGACCTCGGCGTAGACCTGGTCAGCCACCTCCAGGGCGTTGGCGCCTGGGCTCTGGTAAACGGCGAGTGCCGCCGAGGGTCGCCCATTGAGCTTGGAGGTGGCAGCATAGGTCTGCGAGCCCAGTTCCAGGCGCGCCACGTCGGCGAGCCGCAGAAAAGACCCGTCCTCCTCGGCACGCACGACGATGTTCTCGAACTCCTCGACACTGGTCAGCCGGCCTTTGGCCTGAAGCGTGTACTGGAATGTGGAGACGTCTTCAAACGGCGGTGCGCCGAGCTGCCCGGCCGACGCCTGCAGATTTTGGCTCTCAATGGCGGCGATGATGTCCGTTGTCGCCAGATTGAGTGCTGTCAAACGGTTGGGATCGAGCCACACCCGCATGCCGTAGTCCAGGGCCCCGAATTGAGACACGCTGCCCACACCGCTGATACGGGCCAACCGATCCTCCATATAAATGGAGGCATAGTTGCTCAGGAAAAGTGAGTCCCGGCTGCCCTCGGGCGATCGCATATTGATCACGAGCAGCATGTTGGTGGACTGCTTCTGGGTGACCACGCCCTGCCGGACAACCTCCTGGGGAAGCTTTCCCTCGGCGACGGCAACACGGTTTTGCACGTTGACAGCCGCGATGTCGGGGTCGGTGCCGACCTCGAAGGTCACCGTCAATGTGTATTCCCCCGAGTTCGAGCTGGTTGAGGACATGTAGAGCATATCGTCGACGCCGTTGACCTGCGCCTCGATTGGTGCGGCGACCGACTGCTCCACCACTTCCGCACTGGCACCAGGGTAGCTCGTGGACACTTGCACCTGGGGCGGCGTGATGTCCGGAAACTCCGAAATCGGAATACCGCTGATGGCAATGGCGCCCGCCAAAGTGATGACGATCGCAATCACCAGTGCGAACTTGGGCCGGTCGACGAAAAACAGTGAGAACACCTCAGCTGCCCTCGAAGACCGGATTGACTTTCATTTCGGGTTTCACCTTCTGGACGCCCTGGGTAATGACTCGCTCCCCTTCTGCCAGACCTTCCTCGATGACCCAGCGGTCTTCGACCTGATCGCCGACGCGCACGCGCCGTACCTGCACCTGGTCTGCACGGTCGACCACGAGCACGAAGTAGCCCTCCTGGTCGCGCTGCATCGCGGTCTGGGAGACCGTGACCGCCTCGACGGGTTTCATCTGCTCCACCACAACGGTCACGAACTGGCCCGGAAGCAGCAAGTGCGAGGGATTGGCGAATTTCGCGCGAATGAGAACCGTATCGGTACCTTGGTTGACCTGGGTGTCGATGTAGTCGAAGCGTCCCGACTCCTGGTATGCGCTGCCGTCGGAGAGCAGCAACGAGGGGGTGTAACGGGGGTTGTCGAGATCGATTCCCTCGCGGCGAACAGCCAGCAAGTCCTTCTCGCTTACGGCGATCGTGACGTAGGTTGGATCGAGCCGCGTTACCGTGGCCAGAGGTTCGCTGTTCGAATCCACCAGGTCGCCGACACTGTAGCGCGCGCGACTGATCTGCCCGGCAATGGGACTGTGGATTTCGGTGTAGTCCAGATCCAGCTTCGCCGCCTCCAGCACGGCCCGGGCTTGAAGCACCGCGGCTCTGGCGGTCGCTTCGGCAGCTTCCGCTGCATCGAGGTCTGCTTGGGACGTCAAGCCCTGGGCGCGGAGATCTTGCTGCCGGGCGAGACTGGCCCGAGCATTCTTGAGGCTCGCCTCCGCACCCGCCAGATCCGCACTGCGCTGGTCGACAATTACTTGGTAGGGACGTTTGTCCAGGACGAACAGCAAATCACCTTCGTCCACCAAAGCCCCCTCGCGAAAGTTCCGCGTCTGCAAGTAGCCTTCGACGCGGGCTCTCAATTCCACTTTGTCCGCCGCCTCGACGCGACCTACGTAGTTGAAGCTGGGCGTAATGTTCTCGCTGGAAACCATCGCTACCGTGACGCTCGGCAACGGGGCGTCCTGGGCCTCGGCGAACTGTGCCGCCATCGCGCCGGCCCAAATGACAAGGCCAAGCACGATCCTGTTTCGCCGTTGGTACTCTCGTTCTTCGGGCACGGGCGCTCGCCTTTGTTTTGATTCCGATTTGCAGACGGTGGTGGGATACGCGGCGATTCTAACCCGACTTCGATTGGCCGTTCGCTTAATCGCTGCGGCCGAGCGGTCGCATGTTCCCCGTTCGACGCGGTCAACGCCAGCGCTCCTCACCCGGATTTACCAGGCGGGCGCCGGCTCGGCCACCTCATCGTCGATCCCCAAGAACCCGCCCGACTGATGCTCCCAAAGCTTGGCGTAAAGCCCCCCTCGATTCACCAACGCCTGGTGACTGCCCTCTTCGACGATGCGCCCCTGGTCCATGACCACCAATCGGTCCAGCGCAGCAATGGTCGACAGGCGGTGCGCGATGGCAATGACCGTCTTGCCGGACATCAGGTGTTCGAGCTGACTTTGAATCGCTGCCTCGACCTCGGAATCCAGCGACGAAGTTGCCTCGTCCAGGACCAGAATTGGTGCGTCTTTCAGGATCACTCGCGCAATCGCAATCCGCTGCCGCTGACCGCCGGAGAGTTTGACACCCCGCTCACCCACGTGCGCGTCGAAGCCCGAGCGACCAAGCTGGTCAACCAGATTGGGGACGAAGGCGTGTGCTTCCGCCAATTCCGCCGCGCGAAACATCGCAGCCTCGGTCGCCTCCGGTCGACCGTAGCGAATATTATCTCGGATGGAGCGATGTAGCAGCGACGTGTCCTGAGTCACCATGGCAATTTGTGACCGCAGACTCTCCTGCGTGACGCGGGAAATGTCCTGGCCGTCGATCAAGATTCGCCCGCCCTCCAGATCGTGAAAGCGCAGCAGAAGGTTGACCAGGGTCGACTTGCCCGCACCGGAGCGACCGACCAGTCCGACCTTCTCGCCTGGACGAATGGTGAGTGAAAGATCGTGGATCAAGCCGCAGTCAGCGCCATAGTGAAATCGTACCCGCTCGAATCGTATCTCGCCGCGCGTCACGGTCAGTTCCCGGGCGCTCGGCCCGTCCTTCACTGCATAGGGTCTGGCAATGGTCTCCACGCCATTCGAAATGGTGCCGACATTCTCAAAGAGCTGCGTGATAGTGCGCAGTATCCACCCGGACATCTGGCTCAATCGGATGATGAGTCCGTTGGCAATCGCGATGGCGCCGACGGAGATGGCGCCGTTCAGCCACAGGAATATGGACTGCGCGGCAATGGCCAGGATTAGCGCCGTGTTCAACGCGGTCAGCATGACAGTCAAGCCAAAGATGGAACGCGTCACCGCTCGAAACGCCGCCGTGTGCCGTTTCACCCCGTCGCGCGCGAAGGCGTCTTCGCGCTCGGCATGGGCAAAGAGCTTGACGGATTGGATGTTCGTATAGCTGTCGACGATGCGGCCAGTCAGTGCCGAGTTGGCTTCGGACAGGGCCGCGGACTTGCTCTGCACCGGCGGGACCATGAATACGATAACGGCGAGATAACCCACGATCCAGAAGCCAATGGGCGCCAGGAGGCGCCAGTCGAGGCTAGCGAGCAGCGCCGTCGTACCGATCAGGAACACGACGAGTAGCCATATGCCATCGACTACATTCAATACGGCCTCGCGGAGATTCGGCCCGGTCTGCATCACCTTTTGCGCAATGCGGCCGGCAAAGTCGTTCTGAAAGTACGCCACACTTTGGCGGAGCACGTAGCGGTGATTACGCCAACGGACCAGGTTGCCCAGACCTGGCACGAGTGTGAGGGTAGCCAGGCCGCGAGCTGCCAAAACCGATATGGGCCGGACGAGCAAGACGACGACGGCCATGCCGATGAGCGCAGCGCCGTGCGTCGCGAGAAACTGCTGTGGATCGGTCTCGGTCATCCAGTCAACGATGGTGCCGAGGAATGCATAGAGTGCGAGCTCCGACAACGCCGCAACCCCGGAGATCAGCAGAGTGACGAGCAGCAGCCCTCTGATTGGTAGCAAGAAGTGACGTATGAACGCAGCGGTACGCTGGGGTGGCGACTCGATGTCCGCTGGTGCCAAAGGGTCCAACAAGCGTTCGAATAAAGTGAACATGATCAAGTTTTCTCCGGGCTCTGAGCATCCAAGCCCGCATCGCTCTCCAACTCGTGCAGGACATGCATGAGTGATTGCTCTATCGACGATCACCCACCATCACCGGAAGACAGGGCGTCGGCCACCGCGTCGTGCCGTCCGGGACACCTTGGTGGCCACTTCGGCTCGCGATACGTCGCACCCGGCCCGCAATTCCGGAGACCACCGTACTGAGCTCGCGGCACCGGCTTTCGGCTGCGGGTCCGCTAGCTAATGCATTGGCAGGGTAAGCCCGCTCGAGGTGCGTGGCAACGGACCCAGCCCGTTGCCCAATCCTGTTACCGGTGCGACCTCAGGGATTGAAAACAAGCGCTTGGCGATCGATTTTTCACATCAAAACAATATGAACGATCTGTTTTGAGAGCGGCTAGAAAAGGACGAATCCACTACGATGCGGTGTGCAGGGCATCGTCACACCCGGCGCAGTGTGCAATCTTGCGTCCTATGAGTGCTGAGCCGCGCTGCGCTATTTCTTGACACGCCGATCTGTTTCGTCTTGTCGACGGCGCGCAATAGCAACGCCTGTTCGACAACATTGACCTGATAGCCGACTATGTTCACGGCTTGCCGGGGCGGATTGAGTGCGGTCGATTGTGTCACCGGTTCCCACCTCACGACCAAGTTGTTGGAATCGACCACATCACCGTCCAGCGGCGCGGTGATCACGGGTCCCGCTGGGCTGATCGCGCGCATGCCCAAATTTGATCATTGGATTATGAGCACATGCTCGTTCGGAAATGTGCACGAGGCGTCGGCTCGGCGAAACGGGTCCCGCATTCGTGTCGGACTTGAACTGGAAACCTCATCTGGCGCGGAGGGCGCGGACCAGGAGTCGTTGTGACTCGCACCGCCATGACAGGGGACTATTCGGGGGAATGCCCCACACCGTTGCCCGACGTCGCAATGAGACGGCGGGAGCGCTGCGAGGGCGGTTCGCTAAAGTGGGCCAGACATCCTGTCTAGAGATCGGCGACGAATTCTCGAGTGAGGTCGGCGGCAGGGATTTCCTTGCAACCGCTCGCGTTCTGACCGCACCAGAGAGGCGTAAAATCATCGGATCCGGCGCTTTCCGCACTTTCGCGCAGGGGCGCAATCGCAGCGGTGGCGAGCGGGAATGCCGGCGCAGCGGCGCTGATCGGCCCGAGCTCTCTCATAAGGCGGTTGACGATTCCACGGGCGGGCCGGCCGGAAAATAGATTGGTGAGCGCTGTGTGGCGAGCCGCCTCGCTTTTCAGCGCGGCGCGATGTCTTAGGTTTGTGAGGGCCTCTGGGCACAGCAGATACGCGGTCCCGATCTGCACCCCGGCGGCTCCTAGCGCCATGGCGGCGGCGACGCTTTTCGAATCGGCGATGCCCCCGGCCGCGATGACGGGAACTTTCACCACACGGACGATTTGGGGCAGCAGTGCAAACGTGCCGACTTGCGTGGTCACATCGTCCGACAAGAACATACCCCGGTGCCCACCCGCTTCGAGCCCTTGCGCAATAATGCAATCGATACCACGCGCTTCGAGCCAGCGCGCTTCTTCAACGGTCGTTGCAGAAGCGAGAATCGTGGGATTCCAGGCTCGCACACGGGCGAGCAAGTCGGTGGAAGGCAATCCGAAGTGAAAGCTGACGACGGCGGGCTTGAACTCCTCCAATACGTCCGCTGCCTCGGGGCTGAAGGGCGCACGCATCGGCCCAGCGGGAACCGTGTCTGCATCGATGCCGAACTCTTCGTAGTAGGGCGCCAGCGCGGCGCGCCATGTTGCGTCGCGTGCCGCGCTGGGTACGGGTGGAATGTGGCAGAAGAAATTCACGTTGACTGGTCTGTCTGACTTGGCCTTGATTGCCGCCAATTCTTTCCGCATGGCTTTCGGGTCGAGCATGGCGCAGGGCAACGAGCCGAGACCACCAGCGCCGGAGACGGCGAGGGCTAAGGCACTGCCCTGAGACCCGGCCATAGGGGCCTGAATGATTGGCAAATCAATGCCCAGGATCTGATTCAATGTCGGCATGGGAACTCCACTTCGAGATGATCGGGCCAGTTGCGTCATTGGCAGCCCAGATCGTGCACGAATATCTGCTTGCCATCCTGGTCCAATGACCGCGCAGTGTCGGCGACGCGCCGATGGTGGGTGAACAGGACGACCTGGGTCTTGCGCGAGAAATCGTGCAAAGCGCGCAAGGTGGCAACGGTTCGCTCGTCGTCGAATTGGATGAGGACGTCATCGACGATGAAGGGCACTGGTTCGGTCGCATCCAAATAATGGTCGAGTGTTGCAAGTCTGAGCGACAGGTATAGTTGGTCGCGCGTACCCGTGCTCATGCCCTCGACGCGGACTTTGTGCCCGCCCTGGCGAACACCGACGAGAATCGGCTCGTCCGATTCGTCGAAGTCGGTTTCTACCCGGTCGAAGGAACCGCAGGTCAGCGTCTTGAAGTAGTGGCTGGTGCGCAGCACGATCGGATCGCGGTGCTCGCGGCGAAACCTCTCGATCTCGTCTCTTAGAATCCGCGCCGCCAGCCGAGCGCGGACATAGCGCTCCGACAGCGACCGCAACTCCGAATAAGTCTCCTGCGCCAATTCAGCAAGCACGGAGGCCTCGTCACCGCCAGACATGTCGGCAAGCACGCGCTCGGCCTCGAGCTTGGCGGCGATGCGGGCGCCGCGCTCCGGATCCAGCTCGGATTTAATCCGTTCGCCAAGCGCGAGGATCTGGCTCACAACTGCATCTCGATCGACAGACATCGCCTCGGTTTGCAGAGCGTCGATCGCCAAACCGTCGCCGCCTTCGATCAGCTCGATCTCCACTTCTCGAAGCCGTTTCATGAGCTCTCGGTGCTCGTTGTGCCTGTTCTCGATGGCCGGCAACTGATCCGGGACTCCGCACCGGGCCTGGCTGCACAGATCCCGGAGTGTTTCATCGGCTGCCGCGATTTCCGACTCCGCTTCGACTAGCTCCTTTTGCGCATTTCCTTCCTGCCCGCGCAGCGTCTCCAGTCGACTTTCGATCCGTTGGTGATCACCGAGACGTTTACTCAGCTCGATAACGGAATCCTTCACGGACTGATTCAGCAAATCGGGCGCAAGCCTCCCGAGCAGGTCCGCCGCGTCTTCCTCGAATTGCTTTGCCTCGGCGTCGATGGCGCTGATTCGATTGGCCAGCTCCACCGATTCGTCCACTTTGCGTGCAGCCTGGTCGATGGCATCGAGAAAGTCCGCCGCCTCCGTCGGGCTGGCGCCCACCCCGAGACCAAAAGATTCTGTTAGCGCTTCCCAGTCTGATCGCCACGAGGCAAGCGCCTGCTCCGCTTGCTCCACGTCGCCCCGTCGTCTGCGAATCGTCTCCTCGAGCTCCGAGACCTCTCCCTCGATAACCTCACGTCTACGCTCGGCTTGTGCAAGAAGCTGCCAACGGCGGTCTGCCGCGGCCAAAATGGAATCGAGCGCGTCACACTCGGCCAGGCCGACCGCGCTCTCGCCCGAAGCCTCGAGCGCAGACCTCAAGACGGTCGCATGCTCCTGGCGCGTCCTCCTGAGTTCCTGGAGCTTCGCCATGATCTGCTGACTCAGGATCGCCTCGTCTCGCAGCGTGCAGGCGTTCGCCAGCCAGCTTTTCATCTCCCTGGGCGTTAGCGGCGAAATACCACATTCGGACCACTCCCGATCCCAGGAATCGAGCAGACTATTTCGTTCCGCCGCAAGGCGATCCCTGTCTGCGTGGAGTCTCCCAAGACAGGCCTCAATATGTTCTGCCGTGGCTTGCGCTTCGGCCCGGGATTGAACCCGGTGCGCTTCGCGGCGGAGGCGATCGGCGATCTCGTCGGCGTCGACAACGGACTGCTCATAGGCATCGGGGAGGCTCGAGCCTTTACCAAAAAATCGTGCCTTCGCGGTCACGTCGTCGCCTTCGAGCCATTGGCGACGAAGGAGTCGCCATCCAAGGTTTCGGCGATCGCGGGCCCGCTCCAAATCTCGTTCGGATGGCACAGCCCCCCCAAGTTCAATCGAGCGAAGCAATTTCTCCGTGTCGCGACGCTCTGCCTCGCGCTCGGTAAACATCTGATCTGCTCTCTGGGTTCGCTCGCCCAGGTCGCGGAATCGCTCCTGAAAGCTCTCCACAGTTTCCCCGGATGGCAGGGGCGCCGCGATCAAATCGGCGACCGAGCCACGCCAGAGGCGCAGCGAGGCAAGCCCTCGCCGGTCCGAATCCGTCCGGCGCACGGCGTCCGCCTCCAACTCGTGGATCGCGCGATCGATATCACCGAGGCGCCGCGCGGCCGCCACGGCATCCGCCAACAAATCAACGGGCTGCGCCGCTGGCAGGTCACTCAGAGCGCACCGTTTGAGCGTATGCTTCGCCTCGCTCTCCGACAGGGATTTGCGGGCACTCTCCAGCTTGGCTTCGAGCGAGTCCTTGCGCGCGCCCAGCTCCGCTGCTCGTCGGCGCTTGGCGAGCAGGGCTCTCAAGGTTTTCATGTCTGCCAAGCCGAGACCGGGGCGAATCGCACAGAGACGCTTGATCGCGTCTTGCTCCACGGCCAACTTATCGGCCGCCAGGCGAGGACGCTCAGCGCTCGCCTGGCGAAACGCTCCCAGTCGCTCGCGGAGCAACTCGATTCGCTCTGCGCCCATCAGGAGTTCGTCCGAGGGATTCAAGGTCGATGCCTCGGTGCGGATCGTTCGCAGCCACGCCGAAACCTTGGTCCGAGCGTCCATGCCACTGCGCCGTCGCGCCAGAGTCTGCTCGAGCACCCTGGCGAAATCTTCGGGCAGGGAAGGAACTTCTCCCAACTGCTCCAGCTGCTCGAGGAACGCCGCGCGCTTGGCAAGAATTGGAAGAGTGCGGCGGATCCGCTCCAGCGTGGACTGCCGCGCTGTCGCATCCGCAATCTCGTTTTCGATCTCCAGAAGCCCTCGACGGGACGTCTCGACTGCGTTTCGGGCTTCGTTCCAGCGACGGGCCGATAGGGACACGTCCTTTAGCTGAGCGTGAACGTCTCGGAGCCGACTCAGCCGCTCGTTGATCGGCGGCTTGGAGGCGCGAGGCGCAAACAGTTCCAGGGCCTCCTTATCGAGTTCCTTGAGCACCGTGTGAACGCCCGCCCCCCCAAGGCCGGAGCCGAACAGCGCCTCCGCTTCTCGGCCCCGTTCGGCCAACAAGGCGGCGCCGCCGCTGACCAGCGCCTCGTGATCGACACCGAACAGCCGCTCGAACAGGCGCTGGTCGACGCCGCCAAGGAGACGCGCGACAGACTGCTCATCGAGCTCGGCTCCATTGGCATCCAGCAGCGTTCGCCGACGACCCTTGCGGCGGTAACAAGCGAGCTCCTCTCCGTTCGAACTTCGAAACCGCCCGCCGACGCAGAGATCGGCATTGTCGTGGACGAAGTTGTCCGCGGTCCGCTCTGGCACGCCAAACAGTAGCGCACGCAAGCCCCGCAGGGCCGAGCTCTTTCCGGCCTCATTGGGCCCGAAGACCACGTGCAGGCCCTCCCTGCCCTCGCTGAAGTCCAATCGGGTGTCGGTAAACGGCCCATACGCCAGAAGATGGAGCTCCAGCAATTTCACTCGCCGGGGGCTCCGGCGAGCAGCTTCTCCAGGATCATCTGCTTGACGTCCTCGAGGCTGTCCATCAGCGCCTCGGGTGAAGTGGGATCGAAGCCATCGTCCGCCGCCGTCAACTGATGGGGGAGCTTGTTTCGAAGGTCAGCAACCTCGCCGGCAAGGACGGCAACCTTACCCTGGTCGTGCTCCAGGTCGCGAATCGCACGCAGGAGGCTCCCGAATGCGTCGTCCCGGGCAAGTGCCACCATCGAGGATTCGCGACTGACAGTCTCGATCACGACTTTCTCGACCCAGAGGTCACCGGCTGCCGACCCACTCGCCAGCGCACGAATTTCGTTCACGAAGCGTTCGCGTTGCGCCCGGAGTCTCGAGTTGATCGCGCAGGCACCCGAAATTCGCAATCGCGCGGCGACCAACCGACCGTCGCCCCTCTCGGCCAATGAAGCCAGCACCTGTTCGGCCCGGTCCAGAACCTCGTCGAGCGTCACGAGACCGTCGGCATGGACCGTACCGATTTCCCAGCGCACCGCATCGACCGCCCGATGTTCCACCGATTGCACCAGGCCATTTTGAACGGTAACGAGAGTGCATCCCTTGGGGCCTGTCTCGCGTGCGTGGCGACCCTGAGTGTTCCCGGGAAAGACGATCCACGGATCTTCGGAAACGATCTCGCGCCGATGAATATGACCCAGCGCCCAATATTGATACCCCTTGGAACGCAACCCGTCTAGGGTGCACGGCGCGTAAGCTTCGTGGCCAGGGCGCCCATCCAAGGAGGTGTGGAGCACTCCAATATTGAACAGATTCGCTTCGGCGCGCGGGTACCCTCTGGACAAGTCTTCTGTCACCGCGCGCGTTGGAAAACCTTGACCGTGAACGATCACGCCGAATTCCTCGAGAACCACGCTCTCGGCATGCCGAGTGTCGAAAAGGTGCACATTATCCGGTGGGCGCAATGACCTGGTGATGTGACTCGCCGCGTCGTGATTGCCCGAGACGACCAGTACTCGAATACCGGCCTCCGCCAAGCGGTGCATTTGGCGATTGAAGAAAAGCCCCGTATTGAAATCCTTCCAGTCACCGTCGTAGAGGTCGCCCGCCAACACCACGAAGACAACCTCCTCGTCGATGGCCAGATCCACAAGACTTTCAAAGGCACGCCTCGTCGCACCTCGAATCTCCGCGACGGGCGCACTGTCGTAGCGTTCCAGACCCCGGAGCGGACTGTCGAGATGGATGTCGGCGGCATGGACGAACTTCAGCTTCCCCTCCTAGCCCGCATCGCCCACCGGGTCGCGCACGAAAAGCATATGCGATTGCTTTATCGATAAAAATACGGAATTGCGAGCACACAGCATTTGGTCGGAACTTCTATCCGTACAGGTGGCGGACTCGACACGCGGTGCATGGTAACTGGCCGGCTCGCCGGGCGTCCATCCACGACACACCGTCGAGTCCGCCGGGCGAATTGAAGCCGTGTCGCGAGCTTCCCCATGCGGGATGTGAGCGCTCGGAGCATCTCCGCGCGGCACACCCGGTGTCCGCTTTAGCCCGGATATTTCACCAGGGCGGGCTTTGGCTAGCTCGCAGGTGGTTGATCGGCAGAAGTTTATTTTCAGTTTAGCGGTTCAGTTCCGGCGTACAAAGTGTACCGTCGCCAAAGCCCCACCCCGGCCCTGGCGGTTTCTCGCTCGCCCCGACTTGCTCTTCACTCAAGTTGTCGCTACGGCTACAACTTTCGCTGCAGAGCGGCGCCAGGACAGCTGCGAATTCCGCCAGCATCCGGGGTCCCTGATGAAGTATCCGGGTTAGGTCACCCCGCAGGTCTCGGTACGGTTCTTGCGGGGTGACCCCGGATTGGCAATTGGAGCCAATGGGCAAGGGATGATGACGCCCACGATCAGAATTTCTGGAACGGAGTTCCCACGATGAGCGCGATCCGCGCGTTGAGTTTCGCGATCATGTGCCTGCTGTGGGCGACGGCGACCTGGGCGGTGCAGCCGCACTTCCGCCTCGGCATCGTCAACGAGCGGCCCGAGAAACCGGATCACGCGCTGAGTCAGTACGAGTCGATGCACGCATACCTGCAGCGTCGTCTGAGTCGGAAACGGGTCAGCGTCGGGGACCTGGTTGTAACGCAAAATATTAGCGACATGACAAATCGCGTCCTGGCCCATCGGGTGGACGCAGTGATCGAAGGGCTCATGCCTACGCTGACGATCGAGCGCGATAGCCAGCTCCTCGCTCCCGCCTTGCTGCCCTGGCGCAAAGGTCAACGTCAGTATCACTCGGTCTTCTTTGTTCGCAAAGGCAGCGCAATCCGGGAACTTCGCGATCTGAACGGTCGAACGATTGCGTTCGAGACGCCACGCTCCACTTCCGCCTACTACATACCAAGCGTGACGCTGCAGTCCCTCGGCCTGAGACTCGCAACCAAACCTCACCAGAACGATGACGCGGGGGCCATTCGCTATGCTTTCGCCGGCTCGGAGCTGAATCAGGGCTACTGGGTAAAGGAAGGGCGCGCCGACGCCGGGGCATTCAACGACGGCGACTGGTTGCGTCTCCCCGATCACCTACGGCAGCAACTGAGGATCATTCACACGACGAAGCCCGTGCTTCGGTGGCTCCTGTCGTTTCACGTCAAGCTGGACCCCGAGACCCGCGGAAAAGTTACCGAGATACTGCTCCACATGCACGAGGACATGGAGGGTCGGGCCGCCTTGCAGGAGGCGTCCCGTATCGCCAAATTCGAGGCACTTACCGCTTCCGATGAATCCACGCTCGGTCATTGGCGCAACGTACTGCGCGGAATCGAGTGATCTGGCGTGTTCAGGAGACTCAGCACAAAGTACGCGCTTTCGGTCGCATTCTTGCTGTCCATCGTCATGTTGACGGTACTCGTGCTAGCCGGTCGGGTCGTGTATCAACGAACGTCGGACCTCAGAGTTGAACTCGCCGACTCCTTCTCCTCCGCACAGGCGGTCAATGATGTGGAGGCGCTCCGGGCCAGCGGCGTATACCTGAGCAATCGCCTGTTCAATCCGCTGTATCGCGCGGACATATCCTCCCTAAATGAAGAGATCGCCCAAATTCACCAATGGCTCGCGCCCCGTTCCATCCTGATCCTAGACTCCGAGGGACGTCTGGTGACCGACGGCAGCCACGAGAACCCGCGATACAGAGAGCAGATTTCACTTCCGGCTGGTCTGCAGCCCTCCGAACCGATCGTCCAGAACCGCAGCGACGGCGCAACGCTGTTTTTCGTAATCGGGTTTGGCGGCACGACGCAAGGATTCGCCCGCGTGGAACTTTCCAACGCTCGGCGGCTCGAGGCGCTGCGTAAGCTGCAGGCGGAAGTAGACACGTCCTGGAACGGCTTCGAGTCTGCATTCATCGACACGGCACTTGCCAGCCTCGGCGTGATCGCATTGGTGAGCGTCGTCCTCGGTTGGCGATTATCGCGTTCCTTGTCCCGTCCACTGTCCGCGATGGGCCAGGCGGCTCAGGAGTTCGCGGCGGGCAAATTGGACCACCAGCTCCCGGAGTGGTCGGACGACGAGTTGGGCGAGCTGGCGCGTTCGCTCAACGACATGGCACGGGACCTGGACAAGACGAGCAGACTCTTGACCCGAACCCAGGAGATTGCGGGACTCGGCAGCTGGGAATGGCGTCGTCAGTCCGCCACCCTTACGCTCTCGCGTGGCGTATACCGAATTCTCGGCAGCGAACCAGGGGCCTTCGAGCCAACGGTGAACAAGCTCGCCGAATTCACCGGCGCAAGCGACCGGGAGCACCTGTTCTCCATCATGGAAGGTCGCTACGAGTGCCCGAAGTCCCGAGAAATCCAGATTATGCGTCCCGACGGGACCCGAAGGTGTGTGCTCTTGCAGGGCGAACCCGTCCTGGACACCAGCGAACGTGTCACGGGTTACTTGGGCATTATTCAGGACATCACGGAACAGCGCCGTTCAGAGAGGCAACTCGAGACGCTCGCGAACTACGACAGCCTCACCAGGCTGCCCAACCGAAATCTGTTCTACGACCGTCTGCGCCACGCCATACAACAGGCGGAACGGCGAAAATCCGTGGTCGCCCTCCTGTTTTTGGACCTGGACGGGTTCAAGGCGATCAACGACGCGCTCGGTCACGACATCGGCGATCAGTTGCTGCAACTGGTCGCTGAACGGCTCGACTCCGTGTTGCGAGACTGCGACACCCTGGCCCGAATGGGTGGAGACGAGTTCACAGTCATTGTCGAAAACGTGCGCGACAAGTCGGATCTACGGGAGGTCGCAAGAAAGCTCATCGATTCGCTGTCATGCGGTTTCGACATTCAAGGTCGGGAGCTGATCATCTCGACGAGCATTGGCATCGCCATGTACCCGCAAGATGCCCAGAGCATCGACAATTTGATCAAGATTGCCGATGCAGCAATGTACGCGGCGAAAGATGATGGCAAGGGAACGTTCCGGTATTTCACGGCGGAACTGGACCGCAATGCCCGTGCCCGGCTGAGCATGGAGCAGGAGCTACGAAGGGCCATAGATTGTCAAGACTTCGAGTTGCAGTTCCAACCGCAAATCGGAACGCGAACGGGCAGGTTGGTCGCCGTCGAGGTCCTCCTGCGGTGGCGCCGAGACGGGAGATTGGAAGCGCCCGCCACGTTCATGTCGGTGCTGGAGGATACCGGCCTTGTCACGAGACTGACTCGCTGGGTTCTCCAGGAGACCTGCCGCTGACACGGAAAGCTAAGCGCGAATGGCCTCACCAATATCCGAATGGCCGTAAACCTTTCCGCGCGCCAGTTCCAGCAAGACGACCTTGCCGAGCTGATTGACGAAACATTGAGAGGTACGACGCTGAGTGCCGATTCCCTGGAGTTGGAAATTACGGAAAGCACCCTGCTGGACCGCGATTCCAGCCAGCGAAATGCGGAAATATTGGCGAACCGCGGTGTCCGGCTGGCGATCGACGATTTTGGAACCGGGTATTCCTCGCTCATTTATCTCAAGCGCTTTCACGTCGATACCCTGAAGGTTGATCGATCGTTTGTGCGTGGCATGCTGGAGAATCCGGACGACGCCCAGATCACGGCTACTGTCATCGGCTTGGCGAAGGGTCTCGGAATTCGCAGCGTGGCGGAGGGTGTCGAGCACCCCGAACAGCTCGCAATGCTGCGCGAACAGGGCTGCGACATGGTTCAGGGATTTCTTGTCAGCAAGTCTCTGACTGGCCCCGATCTCTTGGATTGGGCGCGCGGTCAGCGGATTCTGGACAGCGAGTGTCACTGGAAACGCCTGGCATGACGCAGCGCCGTTTCGCGGCGCGTCGAATTTGAACTCCCAAACCGCAGAAGCGCACGTGTGACTTGGACGATGCTCTGCAGATTCTTCCATGGACCCGCGCACCAAGCCCGGCATTACCCGCGAGACCTCATCAACATTTATGTGACGAGCGACCTTGAATCTGCCGGCATACCGACACATGCTTCATGGGGACCGGACCCCGAATGAACCGGGGCAACTCAACAAGCGCGCAACCCCGGCCGGGGCAAATCGGAAAGCGCGTGCATGGGGATGGTGCCGCTGTCCCGGGCCCGCGGAGTCGGTCCGAGAGGCGCGACACCTAGCCCGG
The DNA here is from genome assembly GCA_041587415.1 of Candidatus Competibacterales bacterium. Classification (GTDB taxonomy): domain Bacteria; phylum Pseudomonadota; class Gammaproteobacteria; order Competibacterales; family JAHEDQ01; genus JBFGYN01. The sequence continues at coordinate 32,808 of JBFGYN010000004.1, forward strand.
ATATTTCACCAGGGTAGCCTTCGGCTAGCTCGCAGGTGGTTGATCGGGAAAAGTTTATGTTCAGTTTAGCGGATCAGTTCTGGCGTACAAAGTGTACCGCCGCCAAAGGCCTACCCCGGCCCTGGCGGTTTCTCGCTCGCCCTGACTGGCTCTTCACTCAAGTTGTCGCTACG